>PLZT01000669.1 GCA_003152255.1 Methylocystaceae bacterium
TCCTCGATCTTCAAACGCAATTGCCGGACGACGACCCGCAGGTGTTCGACTCCCATTGGACGAGCGGACCCCCATAAGGCCGTCAGAATTTCCTCATACCTTCGAGGCTGTCCGGCGTGGCGCGCGAGCGCGACAAGCAGTTTGTACTCCGTTCGGGTCAGCTTGACCGCCGCGCCGTTTTTTTCCACCAAGCGTGTTTTCGTGTCTATGACAAGACCGGCCGCCTCGATCATTCGGTCGCGCGATACATTGCGCAGCGCAGTACGTATGCGCGCCAGAAACTCGCCAATGACAAATGGCTTCTCCAAATAATCATTCGCGCCCAAATCGAGCGCCATGATTTTTTCCGCCTCGCTGTCTCGCGCCGACAGGACAAGGATCGGGACGGAGGAGCGCGCGCGAACCTTGCGAATGACCTTCTTTCCGTCCATGTCGGGCAGGCCAAGATCGAGAACGACAATGTCCGGCGCCCATTCGGCAATGACGCCGAGGGCTTCCTTTCCGGTCGCGATTTCGAGAACCTCGTATCCGCATGCTGTCAATGCGATGCGTAAGAACATTTGCGTATGAGGCTCGTCTTCGACCACGAGGATCCGCATTCCGACCGGTCCGAGTTTTTTTGGTTTCGACGTGAAACATTGCAGTCAACTCGTGTAAGGGCGCCATTCCGAACTTTTCTTCGCGCATAAGGGAATCGTAAGGGCGAGGCATGTAACGGCAAATGTTTGGCGCAGGCGCCATTGTTGAACAAAATGCGCTGCGCGGCGCGCAAATGTTAATAGCGCGGGCCACGGATATTGGCGTTCCGTCTATGCCGCGCTTTGGCGCGGGACGCCGATCGAACTTGTTGTCGAGGAGGGATTTGAGCGAGCCATAGGTTTTCGCGCCGATCTCGATGGCGCGTTCGGCGCCATGGGGCCCGGCAAAGGCGAACGATGCCGAGACAGGCTCGAAATCTCTCCTCGGGATGGGGGCGCTCACCAGGATTTGCTCGCACAACGCCGCTCTCGCCGGCTCGATCAAGCGCGCGTCACCCCGGTTGCGCTCGATCGTCCAGCTCGCGTATCGGATGGGCGGAGGGCACATGCTCAGGAACGGTTGTGTGCCTAGCGTAAAGCGCCGCCTCCAGATCGCCGTCGCTCAGTCCTTGCGGGAGAGGCTAGGCGAGCCCCGCGCTCTCGACGCCGTTCAAAGTCTCCCGGACGGTCGGGGGCGCGACGCGAAGGCGACGGGCGATCTCCCGTGTCGTAACAGCCGCTGCAAACTTCAGACGAATAATTTCGCGCGCCTGGCGCATCGCAGCTCGCTTCGCTGGCATCGATCGCTCCCTCGAATTGCCAAAGGCGCGACTTAAACAGGCCAGCGGGGACCGCCATCACTGCACGAAAACACTCCCGGGCAGGATTATCTCGTTACGGTGGGCGGCTTCGCAAGGAATCAGCGAACAGGACCTTTATTGAGCGCTGCGGCCTGAAGTCTAAAAAAGCCCTTGCACGCTGCGGAGCAGGAGCGTCCCGACATATTGAAGCCGCGCCTATTTCTAGCAAGTTCTCGAACTCCTGTTGGGGGATATCGTCGTCAAGGAGAATCTTGGATCTCACCAGGTCAAATGCTTGCGCGAAACGATCGACGCCACGGGCGCGGGTCATCTTTATCTTGCACCCTACAGCCCGGATTTCAATCCGATCGAAAACACCTTCGCAAAGCTGATAGCGCTATTGCGCAAGGCGGCGGAGCGAACCGTCGAGGGCCTCCCCCTGCTTTCAGCGTTCACGCCGCGGGAATGCACAAACTATTTTGCCGCCGCCGCAGGATACGACCTGGGCGACCGCAAAGATGCTCTATTGCAGGAGCCCGCCGAGAATGAGTCGATAACCGACGCCGCGCTCGGTCACGAGAAGTCTCGGTTTGGCCGGATTGTCTTCTATCTTCGCGCGCAGCCGTCCGATGAAAACCCTAAGATATTGAACATTTTTTGCACTGACCGATCCCCAAACCATTTCGAGGAGTTGGCGCTGTTTGACCACGCGTCCTTTGACGGTGGCCAAAATGTGCAAGATTTCGAATTCCGTCGAAGTGAGCCGCAGCGATTGGTCTCGCAGCGTCACGGTTCGCGTCGCCGCGTCGATTGTAAGATGTCCGGCGTTGTAAATGGACGTGACGGGTTCGAAGCTCAAGCGTGTCCTTAGAGCGGCCCGCACCCGCGCCATCAATTCTCCGAGCTTTATTGGCTTGCAAACGAAATCATCGACCCCGAGGTCAAGGGTTGCGATCATTTCGGATTCGCGATCGCGAGAGGAAAGCGCGATGATCGCCACGGAGGAGTGTTTGCGAAGGACACGAATCACTTCGCGGCCGTCGATGTCGGGCAGGCTGATGTCCAATATGATCAGCGTCGGCTGCCAGGAAACCGCATGAGCAATGGCTTCCCCTCCGGAATCTGTATGCGCGATTCCATAGCCTTCCGCGATCAGCGCGTCCCGCAATAAGCTGACGGATGCTTTTTCGGCGTCCACAAGCAAAACTCTGTTGGCGCTGGCACGGAGGCTGGATGTCAAGAACATGCCATCGCTCAAAGTCGTTGACGCCTGCACGATCGCCTCCTGCTAGTTTATTCCCCGGCGGCCAGGGGTCTGGCTGCAAACCAGACCCCGAAGCCTCAAAGGACGATCACCCTAGTAATGCCACAGCAAATCCGCGGAAAAGATCGCGATGTGGCTCTTGGTTCCGACCCCGCCGAGCAGCGGCGCGCTGATTTCGAACGCCGGCGCCTTCAACGAATTATAGAAGGCGATTTCAGGCCGAATTTCGACAGTCGGCGAGAACCAATGCTGCCAGCCCATCGCGTAGTTGAAGAACGACGTCTTGGTGCCGGTGCGCTGACCGTTGATATCGTTGAAGTATTCCGCGCGCCAGGACAGATTGTCCATCGGCGAGAACTTGTAGTTCAGGTAAGCGACGGTCGACCATTCCCGCGCCGTGCAGGTGGGATTTCTATTGCCCGGGCATTGCGCTTGCGCCGGCGCATTGACCTGGTAATAGAAGGGATTGGGCGCATTGCCATAGAACGGGCTGGAGAGGTTTGGCACATTGTCCTGATGCATATGCCAGGCTTCCATGGAGATGTGCCAGTTCTCGTCGAACTTGTGGTAATAGGTTCCGCCATACCACTGCAGATTGTTGTAACCGTAAGTTCCGGTGTTGATGCCATTGGCGCACAGATAAATATTGTCGTAGGCGCTGTCGGTCTGGTAGCGGCCGCAAGCCGTGAAGGTCGGCTTCACGCCGGGATCGACCTGGCCCGAATAGGCGGCCTGTTGCGCCGTCATGGCGTAAACACCAGGCACCGGACTATAGAGCACGCCGCCCGGAATCGCCGCGTAGTTGACGTGGCGCGCATTGGATGGCATCGCCTCGGTACCGATCGACAGCCCGCCTTGCACCATGATGTTTTTGGTGACCTGCAATGACACCACCGTGCCGGTGTTGGTGTAATTGTCGAAGCCATAGGTCATCGAGTGCGAATACATATAGTTGTTCGGCGCGAGCTGGGCTTCGATGTCCGGCAGCGAGATATAGCGTCCCATGCGGATGTTCACGCCCTCCATGATCCCGGGGATGTAGAGTTCGCCATACATCATCGGAATGTCGAAGCCGGCGAACAGGTTCCACTTCTGCAGCTGCTTGCTGAGGAAGCCGAACGCCGTCGTGTAGCGATAGGTCTCGCCATAGAGCGGCGAGAGGCGGAAGCCCCAATCCCAGTGATCCTGCTGCACCTCGTCGGGCAGGCGCTCGATGATCGTGACGATCTGATCGAGCTGGAGGATGTTGGGCTGATAGGAATAGGCCACGGGATTATTGGCGCCCGACAGTGAGCCGGGCAGCGAATGCGCCGTGCTGAGATTGAAGCCGGGATTGACCCAGCCATAGACCTGGATGTGATTGTCTTCGAGGAACTTGCCCACGGGCGTCGGGCTCAGCGCCTTCATGAGCGGAGCGTCGACCGAATTCGGCAGCGTCGCGCCGATGGCCTGGGAGCCGCCGAAGGACCATTCGGTGAAGGGATAGGGCGGCTGGGTGACGGGCGCCGGCGGGAAATAGGGCCTGCGGCTAGGCGGCGCATTTGGATCGTCCGGAATCGGACCGCCCCATTCATCCGCGTAAGCATGGTAAAGCCTGCCGATGAAGCTCGGATCCGGCGGCGGCGGAGGCGCGGCGGCGACCTTGGGCGCGGTCGGTCCCTTCGGCGCCACGTCGGCGACGACCGGCGCCGAGGGCGCGCCGATATGATAGTTGATGCCGAGGCGGACGGAATCGTCCGTCGCTCTCTCGTGGAAGGTCAGGCCGGGATATTGCACCGAATTGACGACGGCGGTTCCAAAATCGCTATGGCGATATTCAACATTCGCCGACCAGGTGTTGGTGAAGGCGTATTCGATGCCCGCGCCGACGGTCCAGCCGAAGCGCTCGACGTTGAAAGTGTCGTTGCCGGGATTATAGGGCGTGGCGCCAGCCAGATTCCAGTAGTTCTGCTTGACGTCATAGCCTCCGTTCACGAGACCGCCGGTCACGTAATAGAGCGAACGGCCATCCGCGTAGCCGGCGCGTCCGCGCACCGACCAACGGAAATTATCCTGTATGTTGGTCTGGGTGGCGCCGCCGGTCCCGAGCCCAAGGCTGTTGAACAGCGTCTTGCTGGTGTTTTGCCCGGCATAGCTGACGTCGCCCTCGATGCCCAGCACCAGCGAACCATATTGTTTATTGTAACCCACTTGGAAGCCGGTCAGCGGGCCTCGCGACGAATAGTTTTGCGAGTAGCCAACCGGATTTCCAAGGCCGGAGTAGCCGGGAATGAGATCGGTTCCCTGTTCCGAGACGGTATTCAGCCCATATCCGACATGGGTTCCCAGATAGACGCCCGTCCAGGAAAAGATCAAAGGTGTCGGAGCGGGCGGCCCTTTCAGCGACGGAAGATCGGCCGCGCTCGCCGCGCCTTGAAACGCTAGCAGCGTCAGCAGGGAAGTCGATATTCGTTTAGGCATGGGGCAGCTCCTTCGACCGAATCATCAAGTAGTTGCGTCTCTGCGCAGTCGCCGAATGTTATCCTGTCGCTGTTTGTGCTCAATTGGTGTTTTTTTATGCGGAATAACAATTTCCTTACGGGCGAAGCGCTTAAATCTGGGCGAGTTGCCTACGCGGGAAGCAATCATTGCATTGTCTCATTATGCCTACGCAGTTGGCGCGCATCCTCACATAAGTTGCATATTATTGTTATTATTAACAAAACAGAGTGATGCTCGCGGATTTCATCCCGAAGCTGCGACAGCGCGGGAAAACTCGAGGCGGCGCGCGCGCGGATCATTTTGTGGTGCTGTAATCCCGATTTCTTTGCTGTTTCATGCAAGATAGTTGAGGAGTGTTGCAATTTGGTCACAGGGCTGACGACTATCTCCGCGCAGAGAAAAGTTGTCCAATTGCGGACGTGAAGTGTTGATTTCTCCGCGAGCGCGTTCTCGCCGGGGAGGGAATTCTCTCCGAGGCGAACCCAATTCGGGCTGTTGCATATTGGCGTCGGACGGTGGATCGACTGAAGTGAGCCATGCTGTGATCATTGCGATCGTAATGACCGACATTTCAAAGAGCGGCCTGATCCACGCCATGCGTTCCGGTGCGCGCGTGCTGTGGGTTGACGGCGAACGTGAAGACCATGAGCATGAGGAGGTGCGGAAGAGGCAATGGATTCCGGCTGCCGGACACTTATGTTTTTCGCTATCTATTTTCCAGACCTGTCAGCGTTTTACGCTCGCGTAAATTGGTTTGACGAGCAAGAAAGGGGGCTGAAGACTCCTTAACACGCGTTCTGGAGCAATTTTTCCGAGAGACCGCGATATGACGAGGGGATGAGGCGCATATCGAGGCCCTCTATTTCATCGGGAACTCTTTCGCGAGCGCGAGATTGAGTTGCAGCACATTCACCCGGGGCTCGCCAAAGACGCCGAGACTGCGATGCGCGACAAACCGCTCGACAAGCGCCGCAACGCGCTCCGGCGGAACGCCGCGGATCTTTGCCACTCGTTGCGCTTGTAACGCGGCATTCGCGGGAGAAATATCCGGATCGAGCCCCGAACCGGAAGTCGTCAGCATATCTGCTGGTAAGGCGTACTTTGTGACGTCCGGTTCCGCATCGTCGAGAACTTTCCAGTCGTTAACGAGACGATCCTCCAGCGCTTTGCTGGTCGGGCCGAGGTTCGATCCGGACGAACTCGCGGCGTTATAGGGCGCGGATATCGTCTTTGTCGCATCATTCGGATCAGTGTCCGTGGTCGCCGACGGTCGTCCATGAAACCACTGTGGATCGTCCCATTGCTGGCCGATCAGTTGCGAGCCCAGGACCGCGCCATGCTCGTTCCTGATAAGACTGCCATTCGCCTGAAACGGCATGAGCCACTGGCCGAGCGCCGTGACGGTGAGCGGATAGGCGAACCCACATAATGCGAAAGTCACCAGGGATGCGCGCGCGGCGCTGTTGAGAATATCGAGCATCTTCCGTTCCTCCTAGAGCAATGGCGCGATCAACAAATCGATCGATTTGATGCCAATGAACGGCGCGACCAGGCCGCCGACGCCGTAGATCCAAAGGCTGCGGTAGAACAACGCTTCCGCAGTCTCCGCCCGGAAACGTACGCCCCGCAAGGCGAGCGGAATCAGCATCGGGATGATCAAGGCGTTGAAAATCAAAGCCGATAGGATAGCGCTATGCGGCGTCGCCAAGCCCATGATGTCCAAGGATGCAAGACCAGGCAGGGCGACGATGAACATCGCGGGGATGATTGCAAAATACTTCGCCACATCATTGGCGATTGAAAATGTTGTCAGCGCGCCGCGCGTGATCAACATTTGCTTGCCGATCGCCACGAGATCGGTGAGCTTGGTCGGATCGGAATCCAGGTCGATCAAATTAGCTGCTTCCTTGGCCGCTGTCGTTCCGGAATGCATGGCGAGCCCAACATCCGCTTGAGCCAGCGCGGGAGCGTCATTGGTGCCATCTCCCGTCATCGCCACAAGCCGGCCCTCGCTCTGCTCCTTGCACACCAGGTTGAGCTTCTCTTCAGGCGTGACCTCCGCCATGAAGTCGTCGACACCGGCCTCGGCCGCGATCGTCTGAGCGGTGATGGGATTGTCTCCCGTCACCATCACCGTGCGAATGGCCATCTTCCTGAGTTCCTGCATCCGTTCGCGAATTCCAGGCTTGAGAACATCCGAAAGAACGACGACGCCTAGGATGTCGCCGTCCATGCTTACGGCGAGCGGCGTCGCCCCCTTTCGCGAAACGCTGTCGGCGACCGCTTGCAAATCGGACGGCGCTTCCCCGCCAAACTTATCCTTTACTGCCTGAACCACCGCGCCTACGGCGCCCTTGCGGATGATCCTTCCATCCCGGAAATCGAGTCCGCTCATACGAGTCGTTGCGGAGAAATCCAGGCCGGAGGCCTGGTCAAGGCCCGGGATCGGCTCGGCTCCACGGGCAATGCTGATGGCGACGACGGACCTTCCTTCCGGAGTCGTGTCGAAATAAGACGCAAGGAATGCCGCCTGGATCAGAGCCTTCCGCGTTTGGCCGGCGACCGGAATAAACTCGGTGACTTGCCGATCGCCCATGGTGATCGTTCCTGTCTTGTCGAGAATCAGGGTTTGCACGTCGCCCGCGGCTTCAACCGCCCTGCCGGAGGTGGCCAACACATTGAAGCGCATCGTGCGGTCGATCGCCGCGATTCCGATCGCCGAGAGAAGCGCCCCGATCGTGGTCGGGATCAGCGCGACAAGAAGCGCTACGAGGTCGGCGACGTTGATCCGCGCATTGAGATAGACAGCGACCGGCGCGATCGCCGCCACGACAATAAGAAAGATCAGCGTCAGGATCGAGAGCAGCACGGTTAGGGCGATCTCGTTCGGCGTCTTCTGCCGTTTCGCGCCTTCGACCAGACGGATCATGCGATCGAGGAAGCTGTCGCCGGCGTTGGCGGTTACTCGAATGAGAAGCCAGTCCGAGACGATTTTGGAGCCGGCGGTGACGGAAGAGAATACATCCGTTCCCGCTTCCTTCAGGACTGACGCGGATTCGCCCGTGATGGCGGACTCGTTGACATAAGCTAATCCCTCGACAACCGTGCCGTCCGCCGGGAGGAGGTCGTTCTGCTCCACGCGAACGATATCGCCTATCCGTAGCTGCGTGGCTGGCACGGTTTCTTCACGACCGTCTTCCAACATACGCTTCGCGACAAGATTTAAGCGGGTCTGGCGAAGAGCCGTGGCCTTTGCTTTGCCCCGTCCTTCCGCCAGCGCTTCGGCGAAATTCGCGAACCAGACGGTCAACGCCAAAATAATTGTTACGACGCCGTTATACAAATGCGATGCGCTTGTCGGCCCGAACAAGTCCGGCTGAATCGTCAAGGCCAGCGTCACCAACGCGCCGACCCACACCACGAACATCACCGGATTGCGGATCTGCACGCGCGGATCAAATTTTGCGAGCGATCCCTTGAACGCCTGCCAGAAGAGGTCGGGCGTGTAAGCGCCGGCGGCGCTGACGCCACGAAATTCGCCGCCAAGGGGGCCGAACTTCGAAGCAGCTTGCTGTCTGGGCGCCATCAGAAGTCTCCCGAATTACCACATGGGTTTGTCAAAAAACCTGTCCGCTCTTCATGGCGAAAAACTCGGCGATCGGTCCCAGAACGAGCGCAGGAAAAAAGGTCAGCGCGCCGACGATCAAAATTGTCGCAAACCAGAACAAGCCGAACGTGGCGGTGTCCGTGCGAAGCGTCGCCGTCGTCATCGGCGTGATTGGCTTGCGGGCGAGCGAGCCCGCGACGGCCATCATGAAGATGATGGGGGGGTAGCGACCGATCAAGATAATGAATGCCGTCGCCCACTCATACCAAGGAGCACTGGCATTGAGCCCGGCGAACGCCGA
>PLZT01000160.1 GCA_003152255.1 Methylocystaceae bacterium
CCCGCGCACGCTCCGACCGCCCCGGCGCCCGCACCCGCGCACGCTCCGACCGCCCCAGCGGCGCGCCCAGCGCCTCCGCCCGCGAGTGCCCCGGCGCCGAAGAAGCCGCATTGCGAGATCGAAAACGGCAAGCAAGTTTGCCGGTAAAGCAATGCGAAAGCGCGCCGCGCCCGGCGCGGTCGGCGTGCTTTCGCATCGGCGCTCCGCATCGCCCCGTTCCGGTTCGACGAACGGATGGCTAGCGTTGCAAGGCTCTCTTGCCCCGAATCGCGGCGCGCATCAGATCGAGGCACTCCACCGAGGACGCCATGTCGAGCGCCGTCAATCCAAGATCGGTCTCAAAGAGCGGATCGGCGCCCGCCGCCAGCAACAGCGCGACGGCCTTGGCGCGCCCGGACGACGCGGCGAACATCAAAGGCGTCGCGGCATTGACGTTCACATGCTGAATGTCGATGCCGACGTCGATCAAAAGTTGGATGTTCTCGGAAATCTCGCCGACGCAGGCGAGCCATAGCGCCTGATTGCCGTCGGCGTTGACGGCATGAATGTCGGTTCCGGCTCGCAGTAGCTCTTTCACCAATGCGGGCGGCGCCAGCCGCGCGGCCAGCATCAGAGGCGTCGCGCGATCCTTGTTGCGCGTGTCGACCTCGTTCGGCGCGAAGGCGTGTTCGGCGAGAAAGGCCCGCAGCTCTACGCTGAGCTCCACAAACGCGGGCGCCGGCTTCGACGCGGGTCGCTCCGCCGCGGCCCAAGCCTCATAGCCGCCATCGAGACTGGACACGTCGGAAAAGCCCCGCTCGGCGAAGTGCTTCGCAAAGGCCCGGCTGGAAACGCCATGATAACAGTAGATGATGACCGGCTTGTTTTTCGGCGCATCCGAAAGATAGGTGGAAAAATTTTCGTTCGTCGCGAGTTGCGATCCTTCGATATGTCCGCGCCGATAGGAATCCGCGTCGCGCACGTCGAGAACGAGCGCATCGCCGCGGCTCATGATCTCCCGCGCGGCGACAACATCGATCCCGCGAAATCCACCCGCCTGCCCCATGACCAGTCCCCGTTTTTTTATCTCATGCGAAGTCGAGGCCAAACCATGGACTCGGCCTTCGCCCTTAAGTCAGTTCGTCGGACCATCGTCGCGAGCGAAACGTCCGCGCGATGGCCTCGGCGCGCGCGCTTTGCCTCGCCTCCGCGTCGCGGGCGTCGGCGCTAATCCCAATCGCCTCGACTTCGGCGCAGGCCTCGAGCGCGATCTCCAGCAAGGCCGCCTTGGGATAGACTTGTCCCGAGCGGCCCGAATAAGCGCGATAGTCGCACGCGCACACGGTCATCAACTGCTTAAACAGTCCGGAAGCGTTGAAGGCTCCCAGCCGCTCGAGCATCAGGGCGACAGGCCCGGCGCGCGCTTTCGAAACACGATGCACGCGCTCGCATTCGGCCAGCGACAGAAGGGCCAAATCCCGGCATTCCGCCGGCGCGCCGAAGCGGTCGCATAGCGCTTCGATGCGCGGGCGCCCCCGATCCATATGTTTGTAATGAACTGGAAGATGTTCGGGCGGCGAATCCGACTTGCCGACGTTCATCACAAGCAACGCGAAGCGCGCCGCCAACGGCGCGTCGCATAGAGCCGCCTCGGCGAGCGTGTTCAGCACATGTTCGCCAAGATCCACGTCAGTCGCTTCGTCGCAGATTTGCGGAACGCCGAACAAAGCCGCCACCTCGGGCAATATTCGCGGCAGCGCGCCGCATTCGCGCAAAATCCGGAGCATTTTGGACGGCGAGGACCCCATCAGGCCGCGCACCAGCTCGGGCCATATTTCGGACGGAGCCGCATCGGTCAGAAAGCCGGCCTCCACCTGTTCCGACATGAGGTTCAGCGCTTCGTCATCCGGCTCGGCCTGCGATTCGGCGAGCAGCGACGCCATGCGCGGGATGCCGAGCGCGGGGTTGGTCTGCCCGAAATCGGACGACGGCGGCGGAGCGAATTTGGGAGCCATGACGTAAGGGACCATCGGACGTTGCATGACGCCTAGCAAACGCCTTGCCGCGCCCTCGGTTGCCCGCCGGCACGGCGCTTGCGTGTGTGCTTCGATGGTCTTGTCCGAGGAGTGCTCCATGTTGGAAATCGCCATTGTCGGCGCCGGGATTTGTGGGCTGACGCTGGGGCGCGAACTCGCGGCGCGAGGCGTGTCCTTCGCTCTCTTCGAGGCGCGCGAAAGGCTGGGCGGGCGTGTTCTGTCTGTTCGAAACCCGACGAACGGAGAGCGCCTCGATCTTGGTCCGACCTGGTTCTGGCCCGACACGCAGCCCGCCGTCTCCCGGCTTATGGAAGAACTCGGCCTTCAGCGCTTCGACCAATATGATCCGGGCTCGGCCTTGCTGCTGTCGGATCCCGATGAGCCGCCGGCGACCCGAACGACGCCCCGCCTACACGCGGGCGCCCAACGGTTGAAAGGCGGCATGGCGTCGCTGGTGGAAAGCCTCGCCGCGGCGTTTCCCCAGGAAGCGCTTCACCTCGGCCGCGTGCTCCGCGAGGTTAAAGATCGCGGCGACCATATCGAATTATTGTTCGACGCGGGGGGCGAGGTGGTTACGGTCGCCGCTCGCCGAGTCGTGCTCGCGGTTCCGCCTCGCCTGCTCGCCGAGCAAGTGCGATTTACGCCGACGCTGCCCAGCGCCGATCGGGCGGCGATGAGCGCGACGCCGACATGGATGGCCGCTCAGGCCAAGGCTGTGATCGGCTTTTCGGAGCCTCCAGCCTGGCGCGAAGCGGGACATTCCGGCAACGCCTTCGTGGTTCACGAACAGGCCGTGCTCGGAGAAGTCTTCGACGCTTGCGACGCTTCCGGCGCGAAGGCGGCGCTCGGCGGATTCTTCGCTCTCTCGGCGCAGATGCGCGAAGCCTTCCGCGATGGTCTGCCGATGCTTGTGGCGAGCCAATTCGTCCAGCTGTTTGGCAAGGCGCTCGAATCTGGCGAACCGCGAATGCAGGACTGGGCGAAAGAAAAATTCACCTGCGCCCAGGCCGACCTCGCTTCGTCGGATGCGCATCCCGACTATGGCTCGAACGCGCTGCATCGGCCGCGATGGGACGGCAAGCTTTATCTCGGCGCGTCGGAAACCGCGCGCGAGGGCGGCGGCTATATCGAAGGAGCGATCAACGCCGCCATTCGCATCCGTGATCAATTGTTCAAGCCACAAGAGGATTCCGTGATGACGACAGCGCTGGCTCCGGCGTCGCCCGATCTCGACAACCAGAGATGTCTCGAACGCTTCGGCGAATGGGTGGCGTCGAGACAGGCGCCGACCTTCGCCAGCTATCGCCAAAGGCTCAACTACGCGCTCTCCCATGGCCAGAGGGAGCAGTTGACTCAGCGCGCGATGCTTGGCGCCATGGAGGCGGTGTTCGCCGACGCGTTGGCCTTTCTCGAGGAACTGCCATTCAGCCATGACGGCGTGGCCGTCGAGCGCGGTCGCTCCGATCTGACGCCCAAAGTCCAGGCGGCCTTCGATGGCTTCATTCAGGCGTTGCTGGACGCGATCATAGACTTCAACCGGACATCCTGCGCTCTTTCGAACTTCCCGGAGGAGCACCGCCTGGCGAAGGACTACATTTCAACGACGCTACGCGACATAGGCGCCGCCTGGCGGGAATTTTCGCTGTCCGCGAACCGACTTTTGCTAGAGAAGCGCGAGGCGCCGACGACCGCCGACGCCTGAAACGCTGGTGAAATCTAACCCTCGGCCGGACACGCTATTTCCTTGATGACGGCCGCGGCGAAAGCCTTGACGCCCGCATTGGTGCGCAGCGGTTGCATCTTCGCGCCCTTCGTCCAGGTTTGGTAGGAGACGATGCCTCTGTTGATATGCAGCACTTTGTAGTTCTCGCTGCCCCCGGTCGCGTAGCACTTTCCCGGCTGTATGTCGTTTTCGGCCATAGGCATTGCAATTTCCCCTCGCGGCGTGAGGCTATTTTCCCGCAAGACTCATGCCGTCTCCGGCGCGGAACCCGACAAAACCAACAATCGCTTCGCGCGGCGAATCTCGCAAGATTATCGCGCGTCGCCGCGCCGACGCATTGGCCCATTACATGCTTCTACCTTTCCCGACTCGAGTCCTTGCCGCGAAATCTTCGCGCATGCGTTTTCGCCAGTTCTGAACATCGCCAACATTGTCCGGAGAATGACGCTCATGTCCGTGGATCTGAAGGAAAACTGGACGGATGCCGACATCGCCAAGCTGATTGGATCGGTGATCGACGACCGCGATTGGCGTTTGGAGGTCGATGCGAACGGCGTCGCGAATCTCTCGGACAAGTCGGCGAATCCCACCGGCGCCGATTACGACGAGACGTTGCATTGCTTCCTCGANNTCGGCGGCGGGCGACAAGGGCCTCGTCGGCAAAATCGCAGCGGCGCTGCGTGAGAATTATCCCGCCCTCAAGGGGGCGAAATTTGTCTACGTCCATTTGTAAAGCAATATCGGCCGGACCGCGTTCGGCCGAGCGGATGATTCTCGATCAGCCGCCCGACCCAAAAGACTCGAACCGCCGCGAAAGAGCGTCGACGTCGTTCCAATCCAACTGAACGTCGACGCATGCATCGAGGATCACGACAACGCCCGTCTCCGCCACGCGCGCTTCGAAATCATGGTCGCTCGCGATGGGACTCATGTAAACCTGACGCTCCGCGCTTGTTCCCCCCGCGACCGCTTTCAACGCGCGCGAGACGATGGTCGCCTCCTGCCTCGTGAACGCCCGCGCCGGTTGACCCGGGAATTCGAGTATCGCCAAGACGCCAAATGCGCCATGCGGCGTTTCAGTTAAGCTGAACTTTTGGGACATCGCGGGTCTTTCAAAACGAGCTGGCGTGAGCGGTGGAAGTTCGCCATCCGCGAATTAATGGACTATGCCGGATTGCGCAGCGCCCTCAGGCAAAAATCGACCATTTGCGCGCTGCTTGGCTCGGGCCGCTCGGCGCATTCCACCATCAGGCGCGGGTGGCAGTAGCGGACGCAGGCTGTGTGCGCCAGTCGGGCGGCGAGCTTGGCGTCGCCGGCCGCGAACTCTCCCGATTTCATGCCGGAAGCGATGACGATTTCGATCACTAGGTCGATATTCTCGATATGCTCGGCGATAATCGGCCAATTCTCGTTCAGCGCCGCCTCAACCATATCGTGCAGCTTGCGATCGCTCAAATAGCGAGCCGCGTTCATCGTTTCAATCGTCATCACCAGGGCGCGCAGCCGTTCCGCGGCGCTGCCGGAGCCGAGCGCGATCTCGCGGGCGGCTTCCTCGACCTCGCTCATCATCTGGCGCGCGACCGCCTGATTGATCTCCGACTTGGCGGTGAAGAAGCGATAGATATTGGCCGGCGACATGCCAAGCGCGCGAGCGATGTCGGCGACGGTGGTTTTCTGATAACCGATTTCGCGGAACAATTTTTCCGCCGTGGCGATGATCTTGCAGCGTTGCGCGCCCTCGCGCTCCGACGGAGGAATTGTAACCCGGATCATTCCAACGCCTCGCCAACATAATGGCCGCCTTCATATGGCTTTGGCCCCAGACCATGCGTGTGCACGCCAGCGAGGCCCTTGTCTAGCGAGCGGCGGAACCAAAGCGCGTAAAGCGCGGGCAAAAACAGCACGGTCAGGAAGGTCGCGACGAACAGCCCGCCCATGATGGTGAGCGCCATCGGGCCCCAGAAGGCCGAGCGGGTCAGCGGTATCATCGCGAGTATCGCCGCCATGGCGGTCAGGGCCACCGGTCGCGCGCGGCGCACGGTCGCGCCGATGATCGCCTCGCGATAATTCGCGCCGGCTTCGAGATCCTGGCGCACCTGATCGACCAGAATGATCGAATTGCGCATGTCCATGCCAGAGAGCGCGATCAGCCCGAGCAACGCGACGAAGCCGAACGGCGCGCCGGAAAGGTTGAGCGCCAGCGAGGCGCCGATGAGGCCGAGCGGCGCGCTCATTATTACAAGACCGAGCCGGGCGAAGTTCTGCAGCTGGAACATCACTATGGTCAGCATCAACAGGCCGACGACCGGAAACACCGCCGCGATGGAGGCGTTGGCCTTGGCCGATTCCTCGATCGCGCCGCCGATTTCCAGCCGATAGCCGATCGGCAGTCCAGCCTTGATCTCGGCGAGCTTGGGCCAGAGGCGTGCGGTCACGTCCGGCGCCTGCACGCCGTCCTTGACATCGGCGCGCACGGTAATGGTCATGTCGCGGTTGCGCCGCCGGAAAATAGGCTCCTCGTGTTCATACTGGATCCTGGCGATCTGCGAGACCTGAATGGGCAAGCCGCCGTTCGAATAGATCACCATGTCGCCAAGGCGGCCGAGGTCGCCGCGTTCGCTTGCGATGGCGCGCGCGACGACATCGACCTGATCGACGCCATCGCGCAGGGTTGTCACCGTGACGCCCGAAATCAGCATGCGCAGCCGCGTCGCGACATCCTGCGGCGTGAGCCCGAGCAATCGCGCGCGATCCTGGTCTATGACCAGTTTCACGGCGGGAACCTGCTCGTTCCAGTCGAGATTGGGGTCGACGACAGCCTCGTCCGCGCGCATCACGTCGCGCACCCTATAGGCGATTTCGCGCACCTTCATCGGATCGTCGCCGATCACCCGGAGCTGCACGGGAAAGCCCACGGGCGGCCCGAAATTGAAGCGGTCGACGCGCGCCCGCGCCTGCGCGACGGCGCCCGCCGCGAGCGCGCCGTCCAGTTTTTTCTTTAGCCGCTCGCGCGCTGCTATATCCTTGGCGACGATTACGATTTCCGAATAAGCCTCATCGGGCAGGACTGGGTTCATTCCAAGCCAGAAACGCGGCGGCCCCCGGCCGATATAACTTGTGTAATAAGCCGCGTCGCTGTCGCCCTTCAGGAGAGCCTCGGCCTGTTTCGCCGCCTCCATCGAAGCGCCGATGGCGGAGCCCTCCGGCATGCGCAGCTGGAAGAATAGTTCCGGCCGTTCCGACAGCGGGAAAAACTGCTTCTGCACATGGGTGAAGCCGAGCGCCGCCAGCACGAAGACCCCCACCGTCGTCGCGACGACCGCGCCGCGATGGTCGACGCTCCAGGCGATCACCCGCCGNNGCTTCACCCCGAGATAGGGCGTGAAAATCACGGCGACGAACCACGAAGCGATGAGCGCGATCACCAGCACCCAGAACATCGAACTGGTGTATTCGCCGGTCGAGGAATTGGCGAAGCCGACCGGCATGAACCCCGCGGCCGTGATCAGCGTGCCCGTAAGTATTGGGAAGGCTGTTGATTCCCAGGCGAAAGTCGCGGCTTTCACGCGGTCGAAGCCTTGCTCCATCTTCACCATCATCATCTCGACCGCGATGATGGCGTCGTCGACCAGAAGTCCGAGGGCGATGATCAGCGCGCCAAGCGAAATGCGCTGCAAATCGACGCCGAGTATATTCATGAAAATGAAAACGATGGCCAGCACCAGCGGCACCGACAGCGCCACGACGATTCCGGTGCGGGCGCCGAGCGAGGCGAAGCTCACCAAGAGCACGATAATCAGCGCCTCGACGAAAGAGCGGGTGAATTCGCCGACCGCTTCCTCGACCACTCTGGGCTGATCGGCGATCTGTTCGATGTCTATGCCGATCGGCGTCTTGGCGCGCACCTCGTCGATCGCGAGGGCGAGATTCTTGCCAAAGGTGAGCACATTGCCGCCCCGCGCCATCACCGCGCCGACGATGATCGCCGGGGCGCCGTTATGCCGCGCGACAAAGCTCGGCGGGTCTTCGTAGCCGGCTGATATAGTGGCGATGTCGCCAAGCCGCAGCACCTGCCCGCCGGCCGGGATGGGCAGCGCCGATATCGCCTCAACGCCCTGCAGCGAGTCCGTGACTTGCAGTCTGACCCGAGCGGAGGAAGTTTCGAACACGCCCGCGTCGTTGACGGCGTTCTGCTTGGCCACGGAATCGAAAATCGCCTGCGGCGCTATGCCGAGATTAGCCAGTTTGGCTTGGCTGAACTCGACGAAAATCTTGCGGTCCTGATCGCCGTAGACGTTGACCTTCACCGCATCGGGCGTCAACAGCAACCGCTGCCGCAGAAGCTCCACGACCTGATTCAACTGGTGATAGTCGGCGCCATCGCCGCTAACGGCGTAAAGCACGGAGTCGACGTCGCCATATTCGTCGTTGACAAAGGGGCCTTTCACACCTCGCGGGAGATAGCCCTCAACGTCATGCAGCTTCTTGCGCAGTTGATAGAACAGTCCGGGCACGTCGCGCGGCGGCGTCGTGTCCTTAAAGGTCACGGATATCGCCATGAAACCCGGCTTCGTGTAGGTCTCGATCTTATCGAGAAAGGGCAGTTCCTGGAGTTTTTTCTCCAGGAGGTCCGCGACCTGATCGCGCGTCTCCTTGGCGGTCGCGCCAGGCCAGAAAGCGGTCACAATCGCGACTTTAATCGTGAAGGAAGGGTCTTCCGCGCGCCCGAGCTTCTGATAGGACATCAGCCCGCCGAGCCCGATGACCAGCATCAGGAACAGAATCAGAGTGGGGCGGCTCACGGCCCATCGCGAGAGGTTAAGTCCCTGCATGACCGCGCTTCCCTAAATCATTGCTGAGCGACGACGCGGACTTTCGCGCCAGCGTCGAGTTTTTGCGCCCCCAAAATGACGATGATGTCGCCCTCCTTGAGCCGGCCGGAGACAATGGCGGCATTGGCCTCATATCGCAGCACGGTCACGGGGGTCTGCTCGAGCCGGCCGTCGGCGTCGACTCTCCAGAGCGAAGCCCCCTGCCCCTGGTTGAAGAGCGCCGACAGCGGCACACCGATCACCGGCGCCGCATCCGTGCTGGCGATTCGCAACGTCGCGCTCATGCCCAGGGAAATGCCGGCGTCCGCGTCGAGAATGGAAAAGCGGGCGGCGAAATTACGCGTCGCGGGATCGGCCGAAGGACTGAGCTCGCGCAGCTTCGCGCGATAGGTCTTGCCCGGATTGGACCACAGCAACAGGCTGGCCTCGCCGGCTCCGGCCGCGCTGGGTAGGCCTCGGGCAAAGCGACGGCCGCATCCAACTCGCCGGCGCGGGCGATCCGTATGGCCGGCGCGCCGGCGGCGATCACCTGGCCGGGCTCTATCGACGTCTGTGTCACCACGCCATCCGTATCGGCGCGCAGCACCGCGTAATCGAGGCTGTTCTTGGCGAGTTCCACCGCCCGGGCGGCTCGCTGGTCGCGGCCGCGCGCCTCCTGCGCCGCGGCGCGCGCCCGGTCGAGCGCCGCCTGGGCGGTCCAGCCGTCCTTTTTCAGTTTTATCGCGCGCGCTTCATCCGCGGTGGTCTGCATCAGCGCCACGTTGGAAGTGGCGTATTCGGCGTCCGCCTGTTCCTTCTGCAATTTGAGATCGGTGTCGTCGAGCGTCGCGAGCACGAAGCCCGCCTTGACGCGCTGGCCGACCTCCACGAAGCGCTTCACCACCTTGCCGGTGACGCGAAACCCAAGGTCCGATTCGACGCGCGGGCGGATGTTGGCGACAAACTCGCGCGCTTGCGACTGCCGGGCATAATGCACCGCCATCGTGAGCACTGGCCGGCCGGCGGCGTGATCCTCGCCCCCCTTGGATTGCCCATCGCAGCCGCGGAGCATCAGCAGGAGAGGCGCGAGCAATAGGCCCCGAGTCCTCGAGAACGGTTTTCGCATGGGGTAGCCGCGTTGGATCATGAGGAGCCCATTTGACATGACCATTGAAGAAAATCAACATTCGTCAGAAATCACCGATTGCGTGGCGGCGGCATTGCGCGGCGGCGCGGCGGCATATTTTGCGCGATCGCCGTGAAGGCTTCGCTGACGCAGAAAGAGGTTGAAGCAACCATACGTCGGCGGCTATCGTCGAAGAACCGCGCGCCGGCCTTCACGCGCGGCGATCAAGAGCGCTTCGTGATCGACGCGCCACAAACAAGGCTAATCATGCAGATCCGTGTAGGCTATGAACTGATCTACGAGTGCCCGCAGCCGACGCCGATGCTGCTGACGTTGAACACTCACTTTAGCCGCGTGGCGGATATCGTCACTCCCGACCATATCGTCACCAGCCCCTCGGTCCCGATCGCGCCCTATCGGGACGAGTTCGGGAATTGGTGCAGCC
>PLZT01000354.1 GCA_003152255.1 Methylocystaceae bacterium
AACCATCGGCGGCGCCGGAGCGGCAAAAGCCGCGGCTCTGTCGCGCTAGCGAATTTGGTGCGCGGTTTGCCGTGACAGGCTCGCCGATTGAAAGCCGGGTTCAGCGCCGCCGCCCCTTGCCGGCTCAAGACCCCCCCTGGATTCCCTTCGCAAAAGACGGCGCGACGCGACAAGCCGACGATAAACATCGACATAATCTTTCGCCATGCGCTCGACCGCGAAGCGGCGCTCGAACGCCGCGCGAACCTTGGCGCGGTCCAACTCGGCGACGCGGCGAACCGCGGCGACGGCTTGCTCAACATTGTCAACGATTAATCCGGATATGCCCTCCTCCACGATTTCCGAAACCGATCCGCGACGCAGCGCAATGACGGGCGTGCCGCAGGCCATCGCCTCGATCATGACAAGCCCGAACGGTTCCGGCCAGTCGATGGGGAATAGCAAGGCGGTCGCGTTGCCAAGCAACTCCGCCTTTTCTCCCTCGTCGATCTCGCCGATGAACTGGACATTCGAATGAGCACGAACCATGGGCTGAATTTTTTCGTCCCAATAGGCTTGATNNGCGATCTTCAGCGGCACGCCGGCCTTCGCCGCGATCTCGATCGCCAGATCGGGCCGCTTTTCCGGGGAAATCCGGCCGAGGAACGCGAGATAACCGCCGCGCGGGGCAGGTTGAAACGGCAGCAGATCGCACGGCAGCCCATGATGAACCGTGCCGATCCAATGCGCCTGGCGCAAATATCCGCGCTGGTCCTTTGAGATCGAGACTAGCGGCATGTCGTGAAACATCCCGTAAAAGCGCGCTAAATCCGGCGAATCCAGCCGACCATGGTGCGTCGTCAGCGCCGGACGCGACAACTGGCGAACCAATGGGGCGTGCAGATAGTCGACATGGAAGTGCAGGATATCGAACTCGTGCGCTTGTTGCCGGACCTGTTCCACCATCATGACGTGATATGGCAGCGGGTCCATGGTGGACGGATTGAGCCGCAGCGCCGTGTCGCAACAAGGCACAAGCTTGGCCAAGGTCTTGGAGTCGCCGCTGGCGAACAGCGTAACGTCGTGTCCTTGCCGGACAAGCTCCTCGGTCAGATACGATACGATACGTTCCGTGCCGCCGTAGAGCTTGGGTGGCACGCATTCACACAAAGGAGCGATTTGGGCAATTCTCATCGACGAGACCTCCTCGACTTTCCGCAGCCTGAACTATGTTAATGTTGTATGGACCGGAACGGAGTCCAGCCGACGACAACACAAAATCTTTCTCATGCAATCAGACTCGCACGAAAAGAAGCCGCCAGTAGAGCCGCCCGCGAACTTGGACGCGGCCGCCGAGGCGCCATCTTATATTCTCGCGACCGGGCCGGCGGCGCGGCCTCGGCGCACCTTGAAATATGATGACAGCTTTATCGTTCTCGATAGCCACGGGGATGTCGGCGCCTCGATGGGTGGTCCGGACGGGCTTTTTCATGCCGACACACGACACCTGTCCCGCCTGGAGTTATCGCTGAACGAGTTTCAGCCGCTCTTGCTCGGCTCGAATATGAGCGATGATAACGCCATTCTCACGGTCGATCTCACAAATCCAGATTTGTTCTTCGACAAGCGTTTTATCCTTGCAAAGGATACGGTGCACATCCTGCGCACCGCGTTCCTGTGGCGCGGCGTCGCCTATCAAAGAGTAGGACTTCGCAATTACGGCGCTCGGCGGCTTGTTGTTCGCCTCTCATTCGCCTTCGATAGTGATTTCGCCGACCTTTTCGAGGTGCGTGGATTGCGGCGCGAAAAGCGCGGGGTCATTTTCCGTGAGGCGATCGCGCCAGATCGGGTGGCGCTCACATATCAGGGCCTCGATGGCAAGCTGCGACACACAAACTTGACATTCGCCCCGGTCCCGAAAACGCTTGACGTGGCCAGCGCATCCTACGCCGTCGATCTTATGCCGGGACGAACCAGATCGATTTTCCTCACGGTTGACTGCAACCCAGTCGGCGACCCCAGGCCGTTGCAATTGTTCCGCGGCGTACGCGCGGCCCGGCGCGAGCTAAAAGCGGCGACCCCGGACGCGACCACCGTTGAGACCTCGAATCAGATTTTCAATGAGGTGTTGTGCCGGTCGATGGCTGACCTGCATATGTTGACGACGGACACGCCCGAAGGGCGATATCCTTATGCTGGCACTCCCTGGTATTCGACGACATTTGGCCGCGACGGCCTCATCACCGCCATGCAAATGCTGTGGATCGATCCTGGCGTCGCCCGCGGCGTGCTGAAGCGCCTTGCCGCCTATCAAGCGAAGACCACCGATCCGGAGGCGGATGCCCAGCCTGGAAAAATTCTGCATGAAATGCGCAGCGGCGAAATGGCGGCGCTCCATGAGATTCCGTTCGGACTGTACTATGGGAGCGTCGATTCGACCCCGCTTTTCGTGCTGCTCGCCGGGTTGTATTTTGAACGCACCGGCGATGCCGAGACGCTTGCGGAACTTTGGCCTTCAATCGAATCGGCGTTGCAATGGATCGACGGCGCCGGCGATCCCGACCAGGACGGATTTGTTGAATACGAGCGCGCGGGACCGCAGGGGCTGCTGAACCAGGGATGGAAAGATTCTCACGACGCAATCTTTCATTCCGACGGCAGCATAGCCAAAGGGCCGATCGCCCTTTGCGAAGTTCAAGGCTACGTCTTCGCGGCTAAGCGTGCAATCGCGCGCTATGCGCAGTGGACGGGACAAGAAGTCTACGCGGACAGACTGGAGCTAGAGGCAAAGCGCTTGGCCGAGCGCTTCGAATCCGCGTATTGGTGTGCCGACCTCCAAACCTATGCGCTCGCGCTCGACGGGGCGAAAAAGCCATGCCGCGTCCGCACATCAAATGCGGGTCAGGTCTTGTTCACCGGGATTGCTTCGGCCGAACGCGCCGCGCACGTGGCGAAGGATCTTTTGGGGCCACAATTTTTCTCGGGCTGGGGCATTCGCACGGTTGCGTCGGGACAATCGCGATACAATCCCATGTCCTACCACAACGGCTCGATCTGGCCACATGACAACAGCCTCATCGCGCTCGGCCTCGCCCGCTACAACCAACAGACAGCTGTCGAGCGCGTATTCACGGCTCTGTTCGAGGCGGCGAGCTATATGGAGTTTCGACGGCTCCCGGAGCTGTTTTGCGGCTTGGAGCGCGCACGAGGTCGCGGACCCACGCTCTATCCTGTCGCCTGCTCGCCGCAGGCTTGGGCAAGCGCGACTCCGTTTGCGTTGCTCGCAGCCTCGCTTGGTCTGGAATTCGATCCCCAGGCCGGTGAAATCCGTATGAGAAATCCGCATCTACCCGCTTCTCTCGATGAAGTAGTCCTCCGAAGGCTGCGGTTAGGACAGGCAAGTCTCGATGTTAAAATCCGTCGTCACAAAGGCGATGTATCGGTTGAGGTGCTGGAAAGTCGCGGAGCGGTTCAACTCGCCATACTGCACGCGAGGTGAAACGCGGTTTCGGTCATTGCTCGCGCTCTCGAATAGCATGATCGAAGCCGCCTCGACGTCCAAACCTGCCTTGCGAAGGCTCCGCGCGACAAGGTAGCGCAAAGTCCAAGGCTCCACATTTCGAACCGGCGCGATCGTGACCGTCGGCCTGTTCTTCTCCGCCGCTTGAATAGCCACCAGCCCGGGCGAAGCGATCGGTTGGCCTTGGTCTCGAACGCGGCTCTGGAACTCCGGTCGCCTTTGGGCGTTCGTCTTCTAAACAGACCTGCGCCGCTTTTTGATGTCGGCGAGGGCATGTCGTGTTGCGGTATGCGCGCCGAGGTTGGGCGCTCGAGCTGGGCGAATGTTCTGGTCAAGGTCAGCGACGGGGAATTGCGATGCCAAGCCAGATTGCCGATTACGCGCATGACGCCTGGGCGGGGCTGTTGGAGCATTATGCAGCGATCCGCCGTCTTACCGAGGAGCTCGCCGCGCGCCTTAGCCCCGAGGACCAATGTGTGCAGTCGATGCCCGACGCCAGTCCGGCGAAATGGCACCTCGGCCATACCACGTGGTTTTTCGAGGCCTTCATCCTGGAGCGTTTCGATGCGGGCTATAAGCCCGTTGACCGCGGCTATTCGTTCCTGTTCAATTCCTATTACGACGCGCTCGGGCCGCGCCATTCGCGAGCCGAGCGAGGCTTGATAACGCGGCCGTCCGCCGCCGAGGTGATAGCTTACCGGCGCCATGTCGATGAAGCGATAGCCGATCTCCTCCAAAAAGCGAACGACGCCGTGCGCCCATCCGTGGCGACGCTGATTGATCTGGGCCTCAACCATGAGCAACAGCATCAGGAATTGATTCTCACCGACATCAAGCATGCTTTCTTCCGCAACCCAGCGTTCCCGTGTTACGCCCCGCCCGCGATCACCGCCGTTCATCCCGCGGCGCCGATGCGCTGGATTGATTTTCGTGGCGGCGCCGTGTCCATCGGCCACGATGGCGACGCCTTCGCCTATGACAACGAGAAGCCTCGGCACGAGGTGCTGCTCGCGCCATATCGCCTCGCCTCGCGTCCCACGACTTGCGGCGAATATCTCGGCTTCATCGAAGAACGTGGTTACGATCGGCCGCGGCTCTGGCTTTCGGACGGCTGGGCGACCGCATGCGCCCAAGGCTGGAGGGCGCCGTTGTATTGGTTCAAGTATGACGACGGCGACTGGCGAATATTCACGCTCAACGGCGTCAAGATGCTCGATCCGGACGAGCCCGTCGCCCATGTCAGCCTTTATGAGGCCGCGGCATATGCGGAGTGGGCGGGCAAACGGTTGCCCACGGAGTTTGAATGGGAAGCCGCCGCCGCCACGGAGGCGGTCGCCGGGCATTTTCTTGATTTGGCGCGCCCCCATCCGGCGCGAAGCGTCGATGAGCCCGGCTTAAATCAGATTTACGGAGATGTCTGGGAGTGGACGCGATCATCCTACGATCCCTATCCAGGATTTAGACCGTTCTCCGGCGCGGCGGCGGAATACAACGGCAAGTTCATGATCGGCCAGGTCGTGTTGCGAGGCGGTTCTTGCGCCACGCCCGATGGGCATATCAGGCCTACTTACCGCAATTTTTTTCCGCCGAACGCGCGGTGGCAGTTCAGCGGCATTCGACTCGCCGAGGATCCATGAGCGACTCCAATCCTCGCCACGCGGCGATAGCCGCTTCGACAACCCAGGGCGTGGACGCCGATGATTTCGCCCGCGCGCTGTTGGCTGGGCTGAACGCCGGTCGCAAACAAATCCCGTGCAAATATTTTTACGACGCCGAGG
>PLZT01000020.1 GCA_003152255.1 Methylocystaceae bacterium
ATCCGAATTTGCGCAAATTTGTCGCCACCGCTCGCGAGTTCGGCGTCTATATCTCCTCGAATGCAGCTAGCCTCATCTATTACGGCGAGAGGTATCGATCCGGCGAGCGAATTTCCTCGGCTTTCGTAGAGGCCACGGTCAACGCCGTGGTCAGCAAGCGGTTCGCCAAAAAGCAGCAGATGCAATGGACCCCACGCGGTGCGCATCTTCTCTTGCAGACACGCAATCGGACGCTCGATGGAACACTCCGATCAACCTTCGAGCGGTGGTTTCCGGGACTGGCCAACGACAACACGGGATGCGCAGTTCAGGGAGAGGCGGCTTAACCGCCCCACACTTTGTCATGCTCTCTATTCATTCGGGTCGCCGCGCTGGAACCATGCGGGTTTGCGTGTTTCGCCAAGCTAAGTAAGTTTTGGCCGTAGGCGGTCTTTTCGAACAGCTTCCCACGTTCGATCAGCTGGCTCCGGTCAATGAAACCATTGAGGTAGGCGATTTCCTCGAGGCAGGCGACTTGCATGCCCTGGCGGTGCTGGATCACCCGCACGAATTCCGACGCCTCGAGCAGGCTCTCGTGGGTACCCGTGTCTAGCCACGCATAGCCGCGCGACATGCATTCGACATGGAGTTGGCCCATCGCCATATAGGCGCGGTTGACGTCGGTGATTTCATATTCGCCGCGCGCGGATGGTTTGACCGACGCGGCAATGTCCGTGACCCTGTTGTCATAGAAATAGAGGCCGGTCACCGCCCAGTTGGATGTGGGGATTCTTGGCTTCTCCACAATCTCCGTGGGCTTGCCGTCATCGTCGAGTGTGACGACGCCATAACGCTCGGGGTACTCCACATGATAGCCAAATATCGTCGCCCCCACTGTGCGGGCTCGAGCGCGGTTCAGCAGCTCGGTCAGCCCGGCGCCGAAGAAGAGATTGTCACCGAGAACCAACGCCACGGAGTCTTCGCCGATGAACTCGCGACCAATGGTGAAAGCCTGGGCAAGGCCTTCTGGTTTCGGTTGGACCGCATAAGAAAACTTGACACCAAATTGCGCGCCCGACTCGAACAGGCGTTGGTAATTTTCGAAATATTCTGGCGCTGAAATGAGCAAAATATCCCTGATTCCAGCCAACATCAAAACCGAGACCGGATAATAGATCATAGGTTTGTCGTAAATCGGCAACAGCTGCTTGTTAACCGCGAGCGTTGCGGGATGAAGGCGGGTGCCAGATCCTCCGGCGAGGACAATGCCCTTCATGATTCAGTGCTCCTTGGTGCGATGGGGCCGATGAGTTCGTCTAGAATATCGGAGAGCGCATCCTGCCATGGCCGCAAACGAATTCCGAAATCACGTTCGAGCTTCGCCGCCGATAACCGGGAATTTACGGGGCGGCGAGCCGGGGTGGAAAAGTCTTTTGTCGAGATGGCTTCCACTGGGACGTCGCGTGCTCCGCGCGCTGCGGCCTGCGTCATGATCTCACGGGCAAAGCCGCACCAGCTGGTCTCGCCAGCGTTGACAGCGTGATAGACGCCTGTCGGCGCTGCGGGTTCACGCGCCAGACGCAGCGCGACCGTAGCCAACACGCCCGCTAGGTCCTTCGCTGCAGTTGGACAACCCAGCTGATCGTCGACAACCCGCAGCGCATCCCGCTCCCTTGCGAGGCGCAGCATCGTCTTTACGAAATTGGTCCGATGCGCGCTCACGACCCAGGCGGTTCGGATAATCGCATGGCGCGGATTGGCCGTGCGCACCGCCTGTTCGCCGCCTTCTTTGCTAGCGCCATAGACGCCAAGGGGGGCTACAGGATCATGCTCCTCATAGGGCCGCGACGCGGCGCCATCAAAAACATAATCGGTTGAAACATGGACCAGCGGCACTTTGCGGCGGCGGGTGGCCGAAGCGAGAATAGCGGGGGCCAGTGCGTTAAGCCGCCAGGCCTCGGCGACTTCCGTCTCGGCGCGATCCACGAAGGTATAAGCCGCGACGTTAATCGCCGCCGCCCAATCGCGTTCTGCGAGCACCGTCTCAATCGCCGTCTCGCTCGTCATATCGAGCGCTTCCCTGGATGGGGCATGGACGGCCGTCCCAAATGGCCAGTCATGACGACGCAGCTCCGTTCCGACTTGTCCGCCGCCTCCAACAACCAAAATGTTCACGCTGCGCCCTTCAGTCGGCATGAACGAGGCCGAGGCGTTCGCCCTGATAAACACCGGACCGGATTGGTTCCCACCAGCTTTCGTTGGCGAGATACCACGCGACGGTTTCCTCTATAGCGGTCTCGAAGTTGTTACGTGGCTTCCAACCNNTCGGAGCGCGAGCCGACCAGATAGGTCTCCCCTACCCTGCCATGCGTCAGGATCGCGACCAGCGAGCGAGCGTGATCCTCGACGTGGATCCAGTCTCTGACGTTGAGACCATCGCCATACACAGGCAAAGCCTTGCCGGCGAGCGCATTGAGTATCATCAGCGGAATAAGCTTTTCCGGGAACTGCCGTGGTCCGTAATTGTTCGAGCAGTTTGAAATGAGCACGGGAAGACCATAGGTCTCGCCCCAGGCGCGCACCAGATGATCAGAGGCCGCTTTCGAAGCAGAATAGGGTGACCGCGGATCGTAACGGCTGTCCTCGTTGAACAACCCTTCGGCGCCGAGTGAACCATAGACCTCGTCCGTCGATACGTGCAGGAACCGAAAGTTCTGCTTGCGTTCAGTCGGCAGGCCTTCCCAATACGCACGCGCCGCATCCAGCATCGACTGCGTGCCAAGCACATTGGTGCGCACGAAAGCGGTTGGGCCGGTGATGGATCGGTCGACATGACTCTCGGCGGCCAGATGCATGATCGCGTCAGGAGCGAATTCGGCGACGAGCGCTTCCATGCGCGGCGCGTCACAAATGTCGGCTTTCGCCAAGCGGTAGCGCGACTCATGATCGAGCCCTGCCAGCGACGAGGGATTCGCGGCATAAGTGAGCGCGTCAACATTCAGCACTTCATGGCCCAGGCGCTCGATCAAATGCAACACCAGGGCCGATCCAATGAAGCCGCAACCGCCGGTCACCAAAATACGCAAGAGGTCACTCCCCAAAAAAAGCCGTTCAGTCGAATAAGCGGTCGCACTCAGCGACCGTTGGCGCGGCGCCATCCTTAACGGAAAGAATTGCGCTGCCCCCAGCAATAGGCCACGCGATTGCGAGGGCCGGATCGTTCCACCGAACTTGGCGATCGCACTCGCGGTTATAGATGGCGCTCACCTTGTAGGATATAATAGTCGCATCCTCAAGGGTGCAGAACCCATGTGCGAACCCGACCGGGATATAAAGTTGCTCGCCCGTTGTTGCGTCGAGACGCACGGCGACGTGCTTCAGGAAGGTCGGCGAGGTTCGGCGCAGGTCGACGGCGACATCGAGGATCGCTCCCTTCAGCATGCGCACGATTTTCGCCTGCGCAAAAGGCGGTATCTGGAAATGAAGCCCGCGGACGGTTCCCGCCTTGACCGAGCAGGACTCGTTGTCCTGAACGAAGTCGTGCTGGATTCCTGCTTTAGCAGTGAGATCCTTGCGATAGGTTTCGCAAAACCAGCCGCGGTCGTCACGAAGGCGGACTGGCTCAATGAGCTTGACGTCAGGAATACAAAGAGGCCTGATGCGCACGACAACCCCAATTCCTTATTCTTATTCGACGACTTCGTCATATACCGCCAAAGTGCGCGAGATCACGATTCGCTCGTCAAACTCGGCAAGCACTTTCTCATAAGCGGCTAAGCCCAAACGTCGCGCGAGCGCAGGGTCATCCTGCAAGCGGGCGATGGCGGAGGCTAACGCTTTTGCGTCGCGTGCGGGCACGAGCAGTCCGTCCACTGCATGCGTCACCACCTCGCGGCACCCGGGAACGTCCGTGGTTATCAAGGGCCGCGCGCAGGCTGCCGCCTCAATCAGACTTGTCGGGAGTCCCTCGCGGTAGCTGGGCAAAACCACCATGTCGGCCTCGGCCAACAGTGTGGGCATGTCCGCGACATGGCCCAGCCACTCCACTTGCCCCTCCGCCTGCCATGCGACCAGCGTTTCCTCTGCTATCGCGGCCGGATTCCCGGGATCGGGAACGCCGGCAAGCAGAAAGCGTAGCGGCCGACGTTCCGATTTGAGCAGGCGCGCAGCCTCGACGAACTCGCCGACGCCCTTGTCCCACAACATCCTCGCGGCGAGCACGATTCGCAAGGGTGTCTCGGCGGACACGTGCTCATCGTTTGGCGGAAGAAAACGAGAGCAGTCGACGCCCGATCCGCGCACCATGCGAATCTGCTCCGACCGGACGATGCCGGCCCTTTCGAACAACTGAACATCGTCGGGATTTTGCAAGATCAGGCGGGCGCGCTCGCCGCCGAGCGCGGCGCGCATCAACAAGCGCAAGATGGGTCGCAAGAGCCGCGCTTTGAGGGAATCACTAGTGAATACATAGCCCATGCCGGAAACAGCGTTGATCCTGCCCGCGCCCACTGAACGTCCGACGAGCGCTCCGTAGACCACGCATTTGATCGTAAACCCATGCACAATGTCTGGCCGCTCGCGGCGCATCAGGCGCCACAACCAGCCTAGCAAAGCCAGTTCGCGTAGCGGATTGAGACTTGCCCGCTCCATCGGCGACGCTACCCATCGGAAACCGAGTGATCGAAGCTTCTCACCATAGGGCCCAGGTGGAGACACGAGCAATATCTCATGTCCCTGCTCACGAAGCGCAGCAGCTAGCGACCGATTGAAGTTGTATAGATACCAGTCCGTGTTGGCGAATAGAATACACTTCACGGATGAGTTCCATCGAATGAGNNGCCCATCCGAACACAGCAACGGTCGGACCATGTAAACACGTATGCCCCCGCACGGGGACATTCTCCCGTCACGGTCTCGCTTCAACGCTTTGCGTCCGTATTCCGCGCTTCGATTTGCTCCCCAAACAGTCTTGAAGGGTTCGCGCAGTTGCGTGAATTCAGAGGCG
>PLZT01000680.1 GCA_003152255.1 Methylocystaceae bacterium
AGAATCGCACATTTTCCGCGTCGAGCTTGGCAAAGGTGCCGCTGTGCATCGCGTGGAATAGGATTTCCTGGCCTCCCTTCGCCAGATACCGCTCGCGAACCTTGCCGCCTTTTGATCCGCCTTTCGCGGCGGTGAATCCATACCAGTACGGAAAATCGCCATCGGGCTTGCCGTGCTTTAAATTGATGACGGCGACATGGTCCACCTGATCGCCGGTCATTTCCAACCAGCGTCCGACCGATAACGTCGACCCTATGTCCGGCGAGATGACGTGAAACACCGTCAGCCGATAGCCGTATTTGTCAAAGGCCTTCAGCAACGCGGTCAATCCGTCGCCGTCATCGACGATTTTCGATAAATCGGTCAGCAGCCCCCCGGCGAGGTCATGCACATACAGCCTGTCGTTCGACTCTATCGAGTCGAGCAAGATATTCCTTTCGCCCTCGGCGCGACCATTATAACATCTTACCCCCAGTGCCGGGTCTTGATCCCTTATGAGGGCGCCCTTCTCATCTTTGAGACCCAAAATCCGGATTGTCGCCCCAATCGTCCCGTCGGCGTCGTAAGCCGAGACGCGATGGTTTTTTACGCGAAGCCAATCAATCAGCGTTCGCGTGAAAACCGACTTGCCGACGCCACCCTTCTCATTCGCCACAAGCGCAACACGACCCGTCATTTTGATCTCCATGCAACGATTTATGTGATCCAACCGGCCAGGGCGCAATCAGGCTTCGTCCTCGCCCATATATCTCATTGCGTCAGCCAGCTTCCCCGACGATTGCTCGGCGGCCTTTTCTATTTGCCGACTGATTGGCTTAGGCGCCGGCTCCGCTAACCCTACTCGATCGCTCGGCATGATCTCGACCTTCGATAGGGCCGCATTGGCGCCAGCACTATGATTGCCCTCGCTCCACCGCTCACTCCGCGCTCGGGTTCCAAAACCGATTTTGGTATGGGCTCGCTGGGCTTCGAGTAAGGCTTTGAGCTAGGTTTTGAACTAGGCTTTGAACCAGGCTTCGCGCTACGCGCCGCTCGCTTTCGCCGCGCCTCGCCGTAGTAATATTCCAATGTCTTCGCGGTGATCACTATTCCAACGCCATTCAGGATTTCCGCGACGTCGGCATAGCGGTAGCCCTTGGATTTCAATTCGGCGATTGAATCGGCATTGGCCTCGACATAGGCCTTGACCGACCCTCGGTTTCCAACTCGGACAGGGGCTGCCTTCGCCCTCTGCTGAAACTCTCTCCATTTCTCGGTCGGATCGTCTTCCGCACTCGGCTTCACTGGCTTTTGAGCTCCGGCTGCATTCGGGTCGCCATCATACGCTAAATAGTTAATGGTTCAATAGACGCCTAACGACATCCGCTCGCTTCCCAATAAGGGCTGTCTAAGGGGGTGCATTCGGGACACGCCAGGAAAACTGAGCGTATACCGTATAATGTCATAGGGAAACCCTAACAGCATCCCGAGTGGCGGCCCGAGTGAAAACCCGAACAGATGAGCAAAAGTAGCAAAGGCACAGTGTAAGTAGTTTGGTGTTTGACAAGATACCGGTTTGTTGAGTATGTTTTGCACGAGGCGCTATTGGATGCGCCGACCTGTCCCCTTTTGCTCTAAAGCCGAAGGACGCGCATTGGCGCAGACACGCTCTCCCTCCCGCGCCAAGCGGCGCGTTCAGGCGGATTTCAGTTCGGACGATTTCGCGCGGATCGAGGCGGCCTGTGCGATGTTCGGCGTCGGCAAGTCCGACCTCATTCGGCGGCTTGTTCGCGCGTCGCTGGACGTCGGGCCGGCTCTTTCCGCCGATAATGCGAAGGCCCTGGGCACCATCGCGAAGGAGCTTCGGGCGATCGGTCGCAACATTGCGCAGATCGTCAAAGGAATAAATCTTGGCTACGCGCCACAACTGGCCAACGACGAGGAGCTGTTTCGCGCCACCCATGCTTGGCTCGACCAGATCGACTCGACGATCCACGACATGACCATTGCTTACGGCTCCCGCTTACGGCGTCGGGCCGGCTTGAAGCCTCTCCCCAAAGAGGAGATGGTTTGATGGACGCGAATGTGCGGGCCTTCCTCGTCGCCGAAATATCAAAACGAGCCAGACAGTCCGAGGCTGGGAGGAGTCGAGCGAAGGACCGCGACGAGGGTTTGTTGGAATGGGCCGCGCGGAGCGGAGGGCGGCGAGACGTTTCCCCGCCCATCTCTGAGGAGCATTCCAGAGTCTCGCCCGCCGCGCCCCTCCCCCGCTCTCAGAGCGTCGACCGCATATTGCGAGGGACGACGATCGCCGGACGCGAGGACGAGGAAAAGCGGCGAACCTTGCCGCAAGTCTCGGGGAAAGGTCAAAAGACCCCGCCCCGCGAGCAGTCCAAAAGTGGTCGGCCGAGTATTGGGCGCGGGGCGTCTTTGACTTCGCGCGCGGGCGCATTGGCGCAAGGCTACCAGCCCGCCGTCGTCAAGGTCGTCTCTTATGCTCATGGCGCCGCCCGCGCGTCGGCGACGGCGAACTACGTCGATCGCGACGACGCCGTTCTCGAAACCCATGAAGGGGTTGAGTTGAAAGGCGGTGAGGCGATCAACGCCGAAATCGCGGCATGGGCGAACGACTTCGAGCAGCGCGCCGAGAGCCAGGATGTGAGCGCCGTGCGCCTTCACGTTGCCGGCCTAAAGGACAGGGACGCCGACCGCGCCACCCTCAAGCAGGCGGTCGAAGCCGCGTTCAAGGGCCATTCCTACGCTTATCGGATGGAGACATTGCGGAACGGCGCGATCGAAGCCCACGCCGTTGTCGCCTTCGCCGGGACTCCCGAGCAGCCCGCAACCGAGGGCGAAAAACCCAAAACAGAGCGATTCAGCGTCACCGAGTGGCAGATCGGCGCCGGCGACGAGGGTTTCCGTGAAAGAGTGTTCGCGCCGAAATCCGAAGCACGGATGAAGGCGCGGATCGAGGAAGCGACCGGCCTTGGACAACATCGGCTCAGCATCGAGCCGGGCGCGCCGGGTCACGGACAATCGAGCGTCGTCCACCGCCTCACCCAGCTCACCGAGCGGTCGCCGGCGATCTCGAGCACAGGTGACGAACTCAAAGACGCCAGCGCGATCCAAGCCGAGGCGCGCGCATGGCGTCGCGATCTGCGATCCTACTCGCCGCGCGACACGATGCACATGATTGTGTCCGCGAAGGCTGGGACGGACATCGAGGCTTTCACAAAATCGGTTCGCAGCTTCCTTCACGAGCAGTTCGCGGATCACAAATTCATGTTCGGCGTTCACACCGATAAGGCCGAGGACGGGCATATTCACGCCCATGCGATTGTCACCGTTCGCAACGCCGAGGGGCAGAAAATCCATCCTGGCCCAGAGGATTTTCGCGGGTGGCGCGAGACTTTCGCGGAACACGCTCAGGAAAACTCCCTCAAAATCGTCGCCACAAGCGCCGCGGATCGGGCCTCCTCACAAAGTTACGGCCCCAAGGACAAGGCGATTGTGGACGCCGCCGAGCGGCCGCGCGCCGGCCGAGAAGCCCGTGATCGAGCCTATTCGAGCGACCCGGCGAACCAGCCCCTGATCGACAATGCGCGCCGGAGGATCGAGACGGCGCGCGAAAATCCCATCCGATTTCCCACGACTGTTCGCCAACTCATAACCGGCGACACTGCGCTATCGGCATGGAGCGCGGTCGCGAAAGAACAGCCGCACAACCAAATCGCCACGGCCGCCGTCAGTCGGCTTCTGACCTCGCAGATTGCCGGCGAAACTCTAGTCACACTATCCAAACTCGGTATATTGCCAGAGCAGAACAGGAGGCCTGACATGGCGCTTTCATCGGAAAAAATGAATGCTGATTTGAAAGTACTCAATGAGGCCGTCGACAACGTTACCGCCGTCCTTCCCGAAGGCTCACAACGCCAGTTCATGGAACGCGCCGGCGCTTACCTCGAAAAGATCGCCGAGCGCGTCGACTTGCAACGGGCGCTCGAAGTCAGAACTCCGCAGGCGCAGGCCGCACTTCAGCCAGTCGTGGCGGAAGCCCAAGGTATAGCCGCCGTCGAAACGCGGGAGGCGGCGGCCGCGCAGCGGGTGGCCGACCGCGCGGTCGTGTTGGAGCGCCGCGCCGAATCAAGCCCAAACGCGCCTGCCGGCTCGCCCAGCGAAATCGATACCAAACGCTCATTGGTGCGTCAGGCCGAACAACTTGCGGCGACCGACGCTCAAAAAGCCGCCGCCGCTCAGGAAGCGCAACGCGCCCTGGCGGCGAACGCGGCAGCGCCGCTCGCGGCCACTCTTACTGCCGATGCTCGACTTGAGGAACTGCGGATTAAACAGGCCGAGACGCTCAAAACGCTGATCAACGATCGCGCGAACGTGTCGGAAGCGGAGATCGAGGCCGAACAATAATTCGACCCCTCGCCTCACGCCTGCACCCATTCGGTCCTGATTCTTCGCGCTGTCGCTTCGAGTTTGTCCCGCGCTTCCTTGAGCGACGCCACGCAGAATTTACCCTTTCGTTGGGCCTTCGTCCTCCCGTAAGCAGTAGCAAAGGCTATACGCGCGCTCAAGCGAGCCGGTGAGATGGACAAAGAGGCGAACTCATTCGCTTCGCCGGCCGATCTCCTGACAAGGGTCGGCGACATCGCCGCTGGAGCGCTCACGGCCGCCGCAACCTATGGGTAGTTGCCGCCCTTCCCGGTCGCCGTCGATATCCGGGACGACGCGCAAGGCTAACGTCACTCTGAGTCGAAGCTGGACATTCAGCCCGACTCAGAAGGCGACCGAGTTCCGGGACTGCTGTTTCTCTTCCACGCGGTTTCCGCAAAGCGGACGAGATCCATTTCGCCCCGTCCATAGATCTGAGCGATGCCATTTTCGTCACACAGGAGGCCAACGTCGCTTGCTTCGGCGCAAAGCATGATCTCTGGCGCCAACTCTTTTGGGAGGAAAAATGCGACGTAGGGATACCGTGCTTGGTGCTGGCCGCCGAACGCGCCAGCATTGCAGCTTGAAACAGGCGTCGCGCCATAAGCCGAGATTGCGATCGTCGCCGCGGCGACGCCAACATCGAGGCCCCAAAGCGCTGGTTCATCTTCAAATGACGTCGCTTGTAGGTTCTCAAAGGCCGAGACCTCCACCTCGAGGTCCTCGGCTGCCTTGAGGCGGTTAATCACAGCGATCTCGGCGTCAAGGGCGGCGCGGACCTCTTCCCAGGGGAAGCCACGCAGGTCGCGATAGGAGCGATTGCCAGCGAGCCAGCCGTCCTCTTCTGCTTGCTCAAGTTCCTCCATCGACGCGTCGGCTAGGTCGCCTATTTTCAGCTCGCGACGAATTTCTATGGGGAAGGAGCGAGGGACCCAATGCATCTGAGGTTCCATTGCAACGCGCTGCTCGCTGGAGGGTAACACGCTTCGCGCGTCGGCAGGGCTCGGATTCGTCGGCTTCGAGAAATGGAAAAGCCCGGGTTTCTGCCGGAACATAAATAGAACATACTAGACATGGCGCCAAAAAGGCGCCAGCCTTGGCTCATGACTGATTCTCCCAAATCCCATGCGATTCGCGAACTGGATCGCATTAATCTTCGTCTATCGTCTGCGATGTTCGGCGCGATCGACAATGCGCGGAGCGTGCGCCCAGGCAATGTCTCTCGGAACACGTGGATTGCCGAAGCCATCGAAGAAAAACTCGCACGCGACGACGTTCAGATCGACCGGCAAGACTCCGATCGGAAGCGGCATGCCTAACTTCTACGAGTTCTTTGCTGGGGGCGGAATGGCGCGCGCTGGGCTCGGCCCTGGTTGGAGATGCCTATTCGCAAATGATTTCGATCAAAAAAAGGGCCTCGCGTATCAAGCAAACTGGGGAACCGGCGGAGAACTCAAGATCGGCGATGTCCAAAAAGTCACGGCAAGCGAATTGTCGGAATACGCCGACCTTGTTTGGGGCTCGTTTCCCTGTCAGGATTTGTCCTTGGCCGGCGGCGGAGCAGGGTTGAAGGGGGAGCGTTCTGGAACGTTTTATCCGTTCTGGGATGTGATCACGGGGCTGATCGATGACAATCGCGCGCCGAAGATCGTCGCGATCGAGAATGTTTGCGGTACGCTGACCTCTCACGGGGGGCGAGATTTCGAGGCCATCTGCAAAACTTTTGCCAACGCGGGATACCGATACGGTCCTCTAATCGTCAACGCTTCTTTGTTCCTTCCGCAATCGCGGCCGCGATTGTTCGTGATTGGCGTCCGCCAGGATGTGACAATCGATCCGGCGCTTTTTTCGCCGGAGCCAATTGAGCCATTTCACACGCGCGGATTGCGCAGAGCGGTCGAGGGAGTATCTTCGCGCCATAGAAGGAAGATGCTCTGGTGGAATCTACCGACGCCGCCACGTCGCAAGATCACATTCGCCGATATCATCGAAGACAACCCTTCAAGCGTCGAATGGCATACCGCAGCCGAAACCAAGCTGATCCTTGCGAAAATGTCCGCGGTCAATATGGCGAAGGTCGAAGCCGCCAAGCGCTCTGGCCGCCGGATGGTGGGGGCGGTCTACAAGCGCACCCGGTTCGACGAAAATGGCGTAAAGGTGCAACGGGCGGAAATTCGGTTCGACGATGTTGCGGGGTGTCTTCGCACACCGGCAGGCGGCTCAAGCCGACAAACAATTGTTGTCGTCGATGGACACAAGATTCGCTCGCGCCTCATATCCTCGCGAGAAACTGCACGATTGATGGGGCTCGACGATGGATACAAACTGCCAAAGAACTATAACGAGGCTTATCATTTGACGGGCGACGGCGTCGCCGTCGACGTCGTGCGGCATTTAGCGCGTTATCTGTTCGAGCCGCTACTAGACGTTTATGCCGCAGCGGAGAAGGCGGCGTGAGCGTCATCCCATGCGAGCAGGATCCAAGCATGCGCCTTCAGATCAAACGATTCGCTGAAGTGCTTAAGACGCAAGCCCATAAACTCGGAGATCATGGGCTTACGGAGAAAGACTTCTATGCTTCCCCGATATTCCGCGGCGCTATCCAGCAGGTGCGCGGAGAATTTTCGGCCACGATGCGAGAAAAGCGAGAGTTCGTCCAGCACGTGCTCAATCATATGGAGGATCGCGGATTTATAGCGAATTGGGACCGCGCAAAACATGGTGTGTTGCATGATTATGTTGTGCATCTAAAAAGCGGGCGGACCGCCATTATCGATTTGAAAGGCTGTTTGGACGGCGACAACTCCAAAATTTTCGAGCGCCCGGGAGGCGCGGATGAATTTGTCATTTGGAGCTTGTGCACAAACGTCGGCGCCGACCCGCGGCGTAATGCCTGGTCCGGGGTTCATGCGCGCATAAGCGCTGAGATAATCACCCGGAACCAACGCGTTGACGGCCTAATAATTTGGGACATGGTGTGCGGAACGATAGGGCGGGCTTGTCCGAAGCTGATACTTGGCAGCGACGTCGACAGAAGGACGGTTATCGGTCCATTCTGCGCGCCACCGCCTTGCATCTATCTTTTCCCCGCCTCGATTCCCTCTGCTGAAAAGCCGAGCGTAGAAGCTCAATCGCTGACGAACGTCGAACTCCTGGCCGCATTCCATTCTTGTTTTGGAGGTCACGACGACGAGATCAATCATGTCAGTTTCGACATCGAATTTCTTGGAGAGGAGACCATGAGGCGCACGACGATCGAACGCGGCGGGGTCGTGCAGCATTCCTCCGAAATGACGGCGATCCGACGTGCCTGACCCAAGCAATCATAGTCCCCCTCGCAATCCGGACTACGTGAACTTTCCGCCGTTCGAAACGGAGGATTTGCGGGCTAATTTGACGAAATTTCTCGACACGCCCTTTGAAGAGGGTTCAGGGCAAACGCCGAAAGTTGGTAATTACAAATGGGGCGTCTATGCCTTCTTCGATTATGACGGCGAACCAATCTACGTCGGGCAGACCAACGAGATGTTGCGAACTCGAATTCGCCGTCATTTGACTAACCAGCGCACCGATGCCGTAGCGATGTCGGTTCTCGATCCATTCGAGGTTCTCGAAATCGAGGTCTGGCCGTTACCGCAGTTTCACGAAACAAACCGTGCGGATATCAACACTCGCCAGCATTTGGATGCTCTGGAGCGCTTGATAACGCAACGCGCAATTGAGCAATCGGAGTTCAAGGCAATTTTGAATGAGAAAGATCCGCCGCCGGGGTCTCTGCTCGTTGAAGCGCCCCGATCATTTCGCGGGAGAATAGTTTCCGACCGTGTTTATGAACTCCGGTCGCACCCGGATTTTAGGATCGCCCGCAGATCGCTCATTCTATCGCGTCTTGCGCAAGTGATCTCGGAGCGGAAGGTTCAGGGTGGATTACGACGCGTACTTCTGACGCAAGCTATGCGCCTTCAGTGGCTTGCGTCTCGGCGTTATGATGCGCTTGGTGGCGCGGCATCAGTCGAACTTGAAAGCGACGAGGATGTTTGACCCCGTTCCGCTGTTTGCGGGGAACGCGTCGCAATCGGCCAAACGTGACACGCGTCCTGCTTCTACAGTCGTGACTGACAGCGCAGAGAGTAAGACGCTCAAAACGCTGACCCAAGATCGCGCGAACGTGTCGGAAACGGAGATCGAGGCCGAACAATAATTCGACCCCTCGCCTCACGCCTGCACCCATTCGGTCTTGATTCTTCGCGCCGTCGCTTCGAGTTTGTCCCGCGCTTCCTTGAGCGGCGCCACGGTTTCTGGCCCCGCGCTGGCGAGCTCTTCGTCAATCGTCGAGAGAGCCGTCGCCAGCTTCGCCTCGATCTCCTCATTTAGAACCGAGATTTTCGGTCTAGCGTCCACCGCGGCGCGATTGAGGCTTGCGCTCGGCTCCGCATTGTCTCCCGTGAGCACAGCAACGGCTTTGGGCGCTGGCGTCGGCGTGGGCCGTCCCGCCTGCGGAAACACAACGACGGGCGCAGCCTGCGTCGCTGAAGGAAGCTCCACCCGCGCGCCATCCGTCCAAATAGGCGAGTCGATCCACTCGCGGAGCTTCGGGATGCGCACCGCAACTTTCTTGCCGCGCGCCATCAGCCGCTTCAAGGAGCCGCTACGATAATAGAACAGCTTTCGAACCTCGAAAGGGCGAGCGTTTGCGACGAGAACAATCGACTTGTCGGCCGCCATTCTCGTCAGCTCTTCCGCGCGCCGAAGCGGCGCCGCCATCTGACCGATAGACACGCGGGACTGACCGAACCCCAGGCCTGGGATTTTCGTTGTCGTCGTGGCCGTATATGTTCCGAGAGCGTTCGAAACGTATTTGGCGGTTTCATTGTCGTTGATCGCGACAAAGAGCTTGACCGCCGTTCCCGACACCATCGTTTCCCGCGTCGCTCTTCCGTAGATTTCGTCGAGTTGCGAAATATTTTGCAGGATGATCGCCATTTTGAAACCATAGCCGGCGCTCACGGCAATTTTGGAGGCGAGAGAGCTCATTTTTCCAAGCGCGAAAAACTCATCGAGCAGCAACAGAACTTGATAGCGCTCGCCGGCCCCCGGCATTTCCCGCATGAGCACGTCGTGAATTTGCTGGAAAAGAATCCGGACTATCGGTCGATAACTTTCCAGATCGGCCAGCGGCGTTCCGATGAAAATCGATATGCGCTCCCGTCTCAGGGCTCTTATGTCAAAATCGCTCGATTGCGTCGCCGCCGAGATCAACTCGGAGCTCCAAGGCGCAAAGGCGTTCGAGACGTTGAACATTACCGAGCCGCGCGTGCGATCTGGAATAGCGGCGAATTGGTTGAAGTCGTCGATTACCCATTGAGGGACCAGGCCCCCGCTTTCATTGATGACGATGGCGCGGAGCACGTTGGCTATGTCGTGTCCCGTCGAAATCAGCCGAACCGCCGAGCGAATGTAACGCTGGCTCTGAAAATGGGCGCTTGTCATCACGTAGCCAAGCAACGCCCCAACGACCTTTCGAGCGGCCATCGTCCACTCGTTTTCGACGCCAGACCCGCCCACAAGGAACCCAGCGATATTCGCGCAATCCGTCGCCATTTCCGGGCCCGTCCGAACGAAATCGAGCGGATTGTATCGGTGTGAATATGAGGAGCCGGGCGCGAATACGAAAACCTTGTCGCCGCGCGCCGCGCGCGCCTGTCCGAACAGCCGCGCGTTTTCACCCTTAATGTCCAACACCACCATAGAGCCGCCCCAGGCCAATCCATTGGGAATGACGAAGCTGACGCCCTTGCCGGTTCGTGTCGGCCCAACGACCAGCACATGACCGGGATCGTCCGAAATTAACGTGCGGCCAGCCAATTTCCCGACGATCAACCCCTGTTTTGAAAGCAACCGCGCATCGCTCGCCTCGGACAATGTGCCAAATCTCGCGTCACCGAATTGACTGGAGCGGCGCGTTAAGAAGAGAGCCAACGCAAGGCCGCCGAACAGGGCCAGGACCAGGCCGCCGGCCATTGCGCCATTTTCGGCAATCCTGACGCGATAGCGAGGGTCTTGCATGTAAACCGCGAATTGCTTGTAGACCAATGGAAAGCCGTGATCGAACGACAGCGGCGGCATTTTCTCGATATCGAATTCGATTTTTTCCGTTGTCGCCCTTTTAAGAAGTTCCCATCGTTTCGCGGGCTCCTTATAACCCGAGCGGTAGCCGGTGATCGCCGCGTAAGGGACAACCCAAAGAAGGCCAAACGCCAGCAGTCCGAAAAGCGCGAACCCAAACTTTGATATAAGGCGCATCGACATTATCGGCTCTCCCGCGTTTCAACGCCGCGTCGTTCCGCTTTCCACGCGGCCATGCGCGAAAAATAAATTTCGCTGGTGCCGCGCCATCCGCCCAGGCGGCTTTGTTGAATGACGATGGGCAACACGGTTTTCACGTAGCTGACAATCTCGTCTTTGCGCAGGCCGGCCCCCGCCTGCATGACGCAGAGCGCGACCTGCTCGAATGCGCCCGTGGGACTGTCCGCGTGGATTGTGGTGATTGAGCCGGGATGCCCGGTGTTGACGGCGCGCAAGAACGAATAGGCTTCCGCGCCGCGAATCTCGCCGAGAAAGATTCGGTCCGGACGCAAGCGCATCGCGGCTTGCAAAAGGCTTTCAATCGTCACCCGCGCCTGCCCTTGATCGCCCTTCGACGCGACCAGCGGCAGGAAGTTCTTCTGCGGGGGCTTCACTTCGCGCGTGTCCTCGATGGTGATGATCCGCTCGTCGGACGGAACCTCTTTCAAAATCGCGTTCAAGAACGTCGTCTTACCCGACGACGTCCCGCCAGAGAGCAGGATCGTGTAACGATGCTTCACCGCCGCGCGAATGAAATCCTCGATTCGTCCTGCATCCAGAAATTCACAAAGCTCGCGATCGAGCTCCGACAATTCATCTCCCGTCGAAACCCTCACGCGATCGAACGATCCCATCTTGCGATAGTCGTCGAGCGACATTTCCTTGATGACTTGTTTGCGAATGGCGAAGGCGCCGCCATTGATGGTCGCCGGCGGCAACACCCCTTGAAACCGCTCCCCCGTAGCGAGAGCCGCCGAGAGAAGCGGATGCTCGGCATTCACACTTTGGTTCGAGTAACCCGCGACGCGCTCCGCAAGGTGGCGCAGCCAGTCAACGGTTATGGCCCGCGACTCGACTCGCTGCATCGCCGATTCGCCGATAATCTCGACAAACAGTTCCCCCGGTCCATTGGCGATAATTTCAACGACCTTCTCATTGTTGAGCCATTCACGAAGCGGCATCAGGGCTTCGTGGAGAAAGACCGTTCGAGCGTCGCCAACGGCCTCAACGCGACCGGGACTGGCGTTCATGCTTTATCTCCCGCAACGCCTCTTTCACCGGATCGGGGTAAAAGTTCGAGAAATCGAGGTCTTTTTTCACAAAGATGACGATGCGCGTCCCTTGATCGACATAAATTGTCGGAGGAATGTTGATCGAGTCCTTCAACGCTTCCTCGGAGAGCTTGGTCAGCGACTGCGAGATTTGCTGCGACCCAATCTGTCGCGCGTTGAGCAGATTTTGATTTGGTTGCGACGTGATGGTTGTCGTTAGCCCCGTCACCGGATCGGTATAGGATTGCGTCGTGTTTTGTTGATTGTTCAATTGGCTTTGCTGGCCGAGCGTCGCGATAAATTGCGACGCGCCGCCAATCACGCTGAGCAGAATCGAGGCCCCGAACCGCTCGACATGATGTTGGTCGACGAAACCGGCCTACCCTGCCCGTCCGAGATCATCCGTTCCGATCGATCCGAGTTGGACCGACACGCCATCGTCTCGCAGCAACCTGGTCCAGACAACGAAAATCCGGGTTTGACCGCGGGTGATTCCCGATCGATAGTCGCCAATCAACTTGGTTCCAGCCGGGATCAAAACCCGCCGCCCATCGAACGACCAGACGTCCTCGCGCGTAATCGCGCTGACGTTGCCCGGCAGATCGCTTTGGATCGCCGTCAGCAGGTCAGCGCGAATCATCGTGCCCTGCGCAACGAGCGCGTCAATGCGGTCATTCTTTGTCGCCACGGCCTTTTCAACCCCCGCCGAGCCGGCGGTCGCCAAAAAGCGGCGATTGCCGTCCTCTTCGGCCATGGCGCCTGCGCCAGCACCGTCCTTTTCCTCGGAAGCCGCAGCAGCTCCACTGGCGGAAAGCGTAGACCCACCATCCGCGATAAGTTGGCTGGCGCGCAGGCGCTCCCACTTCTTGCGCTCCTCTTCCGCTAGCCGCCTTTTCTCATCGTCATCGCTTCTTTGCGTCGCCGCATCAGGGAATGGCGGCGCTGACAGAGCCGTCGGCGGCGCCACGGGCGGCGGGGGAACTTGCGGCTCGGCAGGAGGCGGAGGCGGCGCAACGACCATCCTCCCCAGTTCGAGGCTTGGCCGTTCAGGCGGCAGCCCAGGCCCCGGATATTGCTGCGTGTTGAACTCTTCTTTATCCGCAGCGGTCATCAGCTTGGCGTCTTTGTGTTGCCACGAGTAGAGCAGCCACCCAACAAAGGCGAGCGCCGCAAGCGGAACGCCTATCAGCGCGGTATTTCCAAGCACGTTCGAGGAGCGCGCCACTCCGCTTTGTGCGGCGCCTTCCAAGTCGAGGGAGCGATATTCGTCAGGAGATGGCATGTCGGGGCCCTCTTAGAAGGGGAAGTTGGCGGCGGCGCGTTCGGGCCCGTAGGGTTCGAGGCCATTGGGCTCGTGAAGGTTGTTCAAACGGCGATTGAACACGCAGGTCACTTCCTGCCCGTTCCGCAACGTCCATTGAAAATTCACCTTGTCGACGACAAGGTAAGGCCCCTCTTTGTGAAAATTGACGACACTCTCTTGCCGGTCGCGATCAACGGCGAACATCGCCGGCGTCTCTTGATCCGGCGCAAAGCGGAACCATGTTTTTGCGCCATCGTCGAACACGGCGATCGGCTTGCTCAACGACGAGCCTTTGTAGGCATAATCGTTGTTGGCGTTCGCGACTTTGAAATTCTTGGTGTTCGGATAGGCGGCGCGCGCCTTCGCCAGAGAAATCAATTTTCCATCCGCTTCGTCGTCGGGAAACCGAAACCGGATTTTGAACACTTGGCTCGAGGGAGCGCGAAACCCCGAGCGAAGAATGAAACTGTAGAACCGCTTGGACGTCACCACATTCAAGTTCGAGAACGCGTCCTTCTCGACGGGCTTCACGAATATGATGTTTCCGCGCTTGTTCGGCTCGACCTTCCAAGCCACCGAGTCGCCGAGCGCCAAGGTTTCGATCTTTTCATCGTCGCCAAGGACGATCGCCGTCGAGACGCCATAAGACCCATTGACCGAAACGACTTCGTCCGGGCGGTAGGAGAGCTCGCGCACACGCACATCAAACCGGCCCGAGCGGGGCGCTTCTTCACAGAGACCCGCCGGCGGATTGCTCGACGCAAGAGCGAGCACCACAAACACCAGAATTTTGTCGAAGTGGGTCATTGCGTCTGCGCTCCCGTCTGCGCGGCGCCGGTATTGGGCGAGGGCGCCGTCTCCTGATCGCGCCTATATTCCGTCGCTTGGAATCCCAGCGGGTTGTCGAACCGCATCTGGTTCGACATAGGCACGCCCGAATATCGAAAACGCACAAGCGACACCCAATCATGACGCACCACATTCGACGCCGATTTTTCTTCGGTTGAAAACCGAACGAGCGCCGCCCGCTGATTTGGGAACGTCACCGATTTGACGTTGACCGAAATTTCCGTGTTGCCGCCGAACTGTTTGACGGGATTGCGAGGGTTCGCGGGGCTGTAAATCTCGGTCAGATCCCGAGACGCTGCTCCCGTCGAAAGCAGTTGCGCGAGATCGAAATTATCNNGCGATCACGCTCATGACCGTCGCGACGATCCAGGCCAGGGACATTTTGGAGCGTTCCCACCGGGACCGATCTTGTTCCCACGTCGCGCCTTCCTGGTAGTAGCGCGAATCCGTTTTCGGTTGCGGGACGATCCCCGCCGTTTCACTGGTCATCTTGAAGGCCCTGCCGCGAGGGGAGAGAACGGGACGCGCATTTACTGTGTCATCAATTTGTCTTGCAGCGCTCTCGCGCCGGCGTCGCCATACACACGCCGAACGCGACCCGCCGCTTGGCGATCGGCGATCGACCTATTGAGCCCGCGCCATCCGACGAAGGGGACGCGTGCATTGGCCACCGCCACGGTTCCGGAAGGCCGTAAAATTCCGCGCCACAAGCCACCGACCGTGAGCCCCCACATTGGCATGCCGCCTGAAATCGACGCCGCAAGCGCTGGAAGTTGGCTCAACAAAAACGTTCCGGTCAAACCAATCAGCACAAACGGCGCGAGCGAGGACCAATCGACGCTTCCGCTGCTCATCGTGGTAGAAAGGTTCGCGAAAACCGTCTGAGTCACGGTCAGATAAAAGGCGAGGAACGCGTAAACCAGAATTTGCAGCACGGCATATTGCACGACGCTGTTCAACCAGCCCGCAAAGAACCGCGAGGATGCGCTAAACAGCAGCGTCAGAATCATCAGCGGCGCGATGCCGAGCAGCAGCCACAAGAACACCTTCGAGAGAATGATCGTGAACGTCGCCACCGCTAAAAACAAAGCGATGATCACGACGCAGGCGATGCCGACGACATAGGCGCCGAGCGAAAATAGACTGAAGGCCACGTGGGCTTGATAGGCTTGTGAAATTTGGTTCCAGATATTCTCCAACGCGGTCACGATCGCGTTCGGCGAAGTGTAGCTCGTTGTCCCTCCCGCGGACAAAAGCGCGTTGCCAATCGCCGACGGGGCGGTGTTCAAAAGCGTGTAGGCAAAGGTCACAAAATCATTCCAGGAGGTCGCCAGCGTGTAAATCACAAAAGCTCGAAACAGCCGGAACGCCGCATCGGTGGCGGAACCCGTCGCGGTTCCAAACCAAACGCCAAACGCCCAAAAAATCACATAAAGGATCAAGACCAATGACGCGACCGACGTTCCGGAGCCACCCGATGTCACCGCCGTCGACAATGCCTGATATGCGCCCTGGACATAATTACAGCCGGCCGTGTCCACATTGCCGAGCAATTGCGGAATAAGGCCCGTGCCATAACTTGTCGCGGTGCAGGTCATCGCAGCGTTCCCGAGTTGATCGGGCGCAGCGGCCCGCAATCCCCTGCCCCAACGCTCTCGAACGGCCCAAACGTGCGCGCGGGTTCCGCCCCCGCATAGGACAGCGCCTGAATCGTGTGCTCGACTGGCGCGCCCGGCCAAGTCGGCGCCGCCTCGACTTGCGCGCTTTTGGCGGGACCACCGCCTTCATCCATAGAGTATGGCGCGCTGAGCGGCTTATAAGCGCAGCCGGCCAGCGCCCAGCTCGCCAGACCGCAAGCGACATACAAAGTGATTTTCATGCGCTCATTGTCCGAAGGGCTTGAATTGCATTGCGCGAGCCGCCGCCGACAAAGCGGCGATACGATCGAGGTTCGCTTGGTTCGCCGCCGCCGCGGTGTTGACGGTTCCGTTGAGTTGGACGATCGACTGGCCGTTTTGCGCCTGAATTTGCGAGTTTTGGTCAATTGATCCCTTCACGTCGGGCGAACTCCCGATCGACGACGCGCCGCTCGTATAGGCCGTGGCGGCGCTCGTCACGGTTCCCTGCGCCGAGTTGATGAGGCCGACGATCGTCGCCGTGGTGTTGGCCGAGTTGGTGAAGGCTGTATCCGCCGGGAGGGCCGTCGTCTGTCCCGTGAGGCTTTTGACGAGTTGAAGCCCGCTTATCAGCGTCGAAATGATGCTTTGCGAATTTCCCCCGAGCCCGGCGAAGGAGAGCGGCCCCCCCGAAATCACCGACCCCAAAGACGGCGCCTGGCCCATGGAAAAGCCGCCTCCGAGCGCCATTTGCGCCAGCGAGCCTTGAGCCAACGATGAGCGGTTGCCGGTCACCGCCTGCAACGTCTTTTGCACATTCGACAGGATGCTTTGATCTGTCGCTAGAATCTGCTTGGTGTTCGTCGCCGTTTGTTGCGCTTGGGTGAGATTCGCGGCGTCGATAACCGGCACTTGCGCCAGGGCGTATGAGCTCCAAATCATGCCCGCGACCAGGCCCAAAATATGCTTCGACATGACCCTTCCCCTTTTAGTTCGACGGCGATTAAGGCGCCGATTGTGCGGCGATGAGGTAGACAATGACATTGCCCAGGGAATCGAACGTGCGATATTGCCAACACCCGCCGTTGCTAAGCGACTGGCAAGCGCCGTTAGCCGCTATACATGGGCTCGTCGCGGTTCCCGCGCCCGAATAGCCGGGGGCGCACACGGCGTTTGAGGGAACGGCGCCAGCGCCAATCGCCCAGGGAATAAACGCCATTGCGCGCGCCGCCTGGCTCAGCTGGGCGTTCCTTGAAACATTGATCGCGTTATAGGCCGTCACCAATAGATTCGCGGTTTGCAGCACCTGATTCCAGCTCAGCCCGTTTTGGGTTCCGAGGGAAGAATTCTGGTCATAGCCAGCCATAAACGTCGGTGCCGGCCCGATCCCCGTCGAGGCCGTTTGATAGGTGGGGCCATTCGCCGTGATCGTGGTTTGCGTAGCGGCGTTGCCAGCAACGACGCTCGCCGCCGTCTGATCCAAATTTTGTGTAGCCACCCCGGACGCGGTCGTCGGATTGGCGGGCGCCGTCGCGGATTGCGGATCATATTGTTGAACCGCGGTATTGCCGGTCGCCGTGTCGGGCTGCGCCGTGTTGTTCTGCGTCGTTCCCTTTTGACCCTGATGCGTCGCGCAATTTATGCCGCCCTGCCCCTTATTGTTGTTCTGCTGGACGGGAACCGTGCTGGTTGTGGTCGTCTGCGTCAGCGTTTTATGCGTCAATTGCTGATCGTCGTCGACGGGAATGTCGGCCAACGCGACGCCGCCGCAAAACATCGCCAGCGCAAGGCTTCCAGCTATCAGCTTCATAAGCGCGCCCTTCCCGTAAAAATGGGCAGCCACACTTTCGGATCGTCGCCAACTTTCTCGATAAGCGCGTGGAGCTCCGCGACCGTCTCCGTGCGTCCCGACAGAACCTTGATAAGATCGGGCATCGAGCCGAGATCGAGCTTCGCGATCACCGAATCCTGTCCGTGCTTAATCAGAAACGACCGCGCCTCTGGGACCGTTTCGCGTATCCACCGAATTTCGCGATCGGATAGTTGAAACGCCTTTTTGTAGCTCTCGTCATCGGCCTTCGAGTTTGGGAAAAACACATTGGTCGAGGTTTGTTCGATCAATGTGTTCGCCGCCTGCGACCGGACAATATCGGCGGCGCTTTGCGTTCCAAAGCCAACGATACCGTTTTGCTTACGAATCGTTTTCAGCTTGTCCTTGATGAAATACGAAAACACGGCGTCATCGAGCAGACGCCAACCTTCATCGAGGAACAGCATGACCGGCGCGCCATCCAACAACTCTTCGAGCCGATGAAAAATATAGAGCAGCGAGGCCGTGCGAATGACGGGATCGTCGAGCACCTTCGTCATATCGAAACCGAAGATATGCGACAGCGAGAATTTGTCTTCGCGATTGTTGAACAGCCAGCCTTTCTGGTCGGGCCGGATCCAGCTTTCAAGGCGCGACATCAAGTCGCCTTCGCCCGCCTGAATTCGGCCGCGCAGCAACGAGGAGAAGGCTTCTAGGTTCCGCCCTTGCGGCGGACCGGAGACAACGGTCTTGATCGCGTTGCGAATAACCTGCTCTTCCGAGGACGTTAGGATTTCCCCAACACGCGCCGGCTTCAGCATGAATGAGAAAAGCTGAAACAGAAATTCGCGATTTTCCCCGCTGTCCGGCAGCATCAGCGGGTTGAAGCCGGTTGGCTCTCCAGGGTCCAACGTCTCATATCGACCGCCGAGCGCGCGAATGAAAATTTCGGCGCCCCGATCCTTGTCGATGAAGATCAATTTTGGACGCGGCTGAACGCGTTGCGCTTGCGCCGCGATGAAGGACAGCCAAACGGTCTTGCCGGACCCCGAGGGGCCGACGACGGTAAAGTTTCCCAAATCGCGGACGTGGAAATTATAAAAATATGCCGTTTGCGACGCCGTTTGAAAAACGGAGATCGCCGGTCCCCAATGATTCTTCGCCGGCGATCCACTGGGGTAATTATGCAGAGACACGAACCCCGCGACATTGCGTGAACTGATGATCGCGTTGCGAGCGATATACGGGAAGTTGCCCGGAAACTGCGCCCAAAACGCCGGCTCCGTATTCAGGTCTTCTCGCACCCAAATCACCGAACGATCGGTCAGGGCGGCGCCAGCGGCGGTAATCGTCGCGTCCACCTCTTGAAGCGTCTTGCCAAGCGCCATCACGGTCATGTGATGCTCGCCATAAAGCGACTCCGAAGCGAGCAGTTCATCGCGGGCATCACCCAAATGGTCGGCTACAACCGACTCGGCTTCCGAGGACATGTCGACTTGTCTGGCGACCCGATCGATATGCGACTGCGCCACCGGACGGTCGATGATCGCGAAGGATTGCGAGACGACGAACTCGTGAGGTATCGTCAACAGATTGTCGAGAAAGCCCGGTCCTGTCAGCGGGGGGTATTCCCGAACCGAGATCATCGCGCCAAAGCGCGTGTCGTGTTTCGACGCGCCTCGAATCTCCAAGGCGTTTCGCCCGAACGAGAGGCGTTTTAGCGCCATCGCCTCATTAAGCGGCATCCGCGGCAAGTGCATCGGGCGCGGAATAGCCCCGTTCACCAATTGCACGAGGAATTCCAGGGGCTCTGAAAACCAGGCGCCGTCGCGGGCCACGACCCTCAGATGACGCGGGCGATACGCGGCCAGAGACGAATTGAGCGCCGTCGTCACGTCCCGCAATTCCATCAACGCTTCGTCTTCATCGGCCGAGCCGCCGGCTTTATTCTTTTTGCCAAGAAGGCCCTGCATCATGGCTTCGAATGTTCCGGCGTGCCCTTGCAATGGTCGGCGAAGAATCGTCAGGTAGATGTCGTTGACGAACATACGCCGCTTCGCGAGGCTCGCGTCGTATCGCTCGTCAATCTCGCGGCACAGGTCATTGTCGAAGACGGAAGGGATCTTCGGCTCGACCTCCCTGCGGATGATATGCGAATAGATCGCGAAGCGGCTGTTGGCTAAAGTGCGAACCAGATCGTTGCGACCAAGCATCCTGACGTTGATTTCAGACCAATCGGCCGTTTGGAACGAAAACCCGTCGAGCTTGATGAAATTCATCAACAGCCCGATTTTCGTGCGCACGATCCAATCGTCGACGTGACGTGTGTACGGCAAATGTGTCGAGACCGGCAATTCCCGCCGCGACACAGCTCCAAACGTCAACTCGTCCTGCAGCGCGCGCAGCATGTTTGAGCCGGCCCCTTATAGGAGTCACAATTCCAGAATGAACGCGAACGCGGCGGGCACTTCGACGATTTGACGAACAGAATTTCGAAAATGCGGTCATCTTTCAGCGTCATGACGTAGCCGAAGAGATGCAACGGAATCATCCACAACAGATTTACGAGATTGTGGGTCGCGAGAAAGATCACCGACGTCGCGACCATTTCGAACATGAAATACATATAAGGAACTCCGACGATCGTCGGAGCCCTTGTCAACGCCTTCACCAGGGGAATAACGAGTGGCTTCTCAAGCTCATTGGCGTCCATTGCTAGCTCCCAACGGCGGACTGGAAGAAGCTCACAATTTGCGTTGAGCCGAACACCAGGACGATTCCGAAAATGACCGAGGCGGCGAGACCCCAGGTCAGGCGCCCGGACCAAGCGAAAAAGCCGAGAGCGATCACCGCGAGGATCGCCAGCGAGGTCGCGATTGGACCTGTCAGGGTCGTGACGAGTGTTTGGAGCGTCGATTGAACCGGGCTCAAAGTCCCGCCCGTCGCGAAGGCGGGCGAGACCAACCCAACCAGTGCGAGCGCCGTCAAACCAGCACGGCCAGCAATATGTCCTTTAACGAATCTCGACATCGCTTTCTCTCCTGTCCTTATTCGACGTTCCAAACGAACCCGGATTGCCACCGATTGTCGTTTGCCTCATTTGAGGGGGAAGCCTCCTTGAAAGCCGGCGCCGGCTTTGGCCCCCGCCCTTTCGATTCCGCAGCCGGCTGATTTTTCGCGACGGGCGCAGGCCAGTCGTAAAACTCGTTGACGACGGTCGCCACGAACCGCACTGTTTCCGGGAACGGCGGCACGCCGCGATATTGCAGCAAATATTCCTCGCCTGCGTTGTATGCCGCGAGAATAAAAAGTGGATTTTTGTAGCGTGCGTGAAGGTCGCGCAAAAACCGAACGCCGCCACGCACGTTGTCGGCGGGATCACAAATCTTGACCTTGTATCGGTCAGCCGTCGCCGGCTCCAATTGCATCAATCCAATTGCGCCGCGCGGCGAGACTGCGTTCGGATCAAATTGGCTTTCGGCATGAGCGACCGCCAAAACAAATTCTGGATAGAAACCTTCCTCTTGCGCGACTTTCAGCACAAGAGCACGGCCCGTCGCGGCATCCATGTTGATGGGAGGGCCGCAGGGCGAGGCGCCTCTCGCGCCCGCCCTATCGTTCAATTTCTCCACGGCCGCCTGCACCGGCACAACTTGCCCATCCGACGTGACCGTCGCCTCGATCAGCCGAGCCGGCGGCTTTTGAGGCTTGCCGTCGGCGCTAGCCGCCGAGCCAGAGGCCAGTGAGATTGCCCCGAGGAGAAGGAGGCTCCGCCGCATATTTCTATCCTCCTACGACATAGTGTATGATATAAACCGATGTGGCGTTGCGGCGCAAGGACCAAGGGGCTCAAAAAAATGATTAGGAGACGAACGCTCAAAACGCTCTTAGTTTTAGGGGCCTTAGCCATGTCACTGACGAGGCCGGGCGCTGCGCAGGACGCCACTTTCCCCTGCAAAGTCCTTCTTTGTAGCCAAGCGAATTGGCCGACGATTCCCTATTGCGTTCCGATTATGAAGCAGGCAATTTGGATGCAATTGCTTCGCGTGGCGGTCGGAATATGCCAGCAGGCGGTGCAACAAGCGCAACAAAATCAAAGCAATCCGCAGTCGCCACCTGTTGCCAATGCGCCAAATGGACTTACAAACACGATCTCATGCCCGAGTGGAGCTTTCCCGGTTTCTCAGGCGAATGGCGGATACACAATAAATTCAGGAGGTTCTATGTGCGGGGCACCCACCTCGCCGGCGGTACAGGACGTTGTCGCTTCGCAATGTCTAGCATATACAGATGGAACTTGCGCTTTCCTTTTTAAGCCGACCGATCTGACAATCACAAATCCCCTGGGTCCTGCGCAAGGCGGCGGGGCTACCGGAAAATGAGCGTTGGATTCTCGCGAGCGGCGATTGCGCTCATAGCCGCCCTCTCGACCAGCCCGGCGCTTTCGCAAACCAAGCCGTCCCCCTGGTTCCCTGTTCCGGCGGAGGCCAGCTATGAAACCGGCGACACTTGGACCGCGGGCGGAAGGCGCTATCGACTTTACGGCGTGCAATCGTGTTTGCGCGGAACGTCATTCACCAACGCGAAAGGCCTGAAGCGCGATTGCGGCGAGGCCAGCTTGGCGATGCTGGTCAGTCTCGTCCGTGATCTCAGGCCGATGTGCTATGCCGCCGCCAACGTCGACTATAGCCGGACGGTTCTGGTTTTTTGCTTCGCCACGATGGAGCAAGGCAGCAACAAGGGTTCGCGCGTCGACCTCGGAACGGCCCTCATTTCCATCGGATATGCGTTCGCGTCCGTAACGCAGGGCGGAAGCCCGATCTACGCGCCTTATCTCATCGCGCAGGGACAGGCGAAAAACACGAAGTCCGGGCTGTGGGCGTTTCCCGATATGCCCGACCCGAACGCCATCATTCTTGAGAATTACAAATCTCCAAAGCCCGCAGGCCTTGCCCCTGCCGCCGCATCATCGGCGCCGGCGAAGAAGCCTCAATAAATCGACTGTTTCTTTTCGAGCTCGACCGGGCGCGTTCGCCCTTTCGCCTCTAACCGAATGCGCAAATAGCGCCACAGCGTTATCCCGATAGCAGTTACGCCGGCAGCGACCGCGATCCACAACACGACGATCATCACTCGATCGAGCAGCCCGAGCTCATTCCATCGGAACATGCGAACGAGCGTCATGGCGGCTATCGCCGCGACCATTCCGGCTATCGATCCAATCCCGCGCTTTCCTTGCATCCTCCCGTCTCTCGTTTGCTCTCCCCCATTGGGGCGCGCCCCGGCGAGAGAAGCCCTAGCCGAACCGCCGGCTTGGAGCGCAAGGGGCAAGCCCTCCGCTGCGCGGCCCTTCGGGTGCGCTCGCCGACGCCCCGGCTCACGGGCTCTCACGGGGCGACCGCCTCGCAACGGAGAGAGAGCCATGAAGACGCGTTTCGACGTTCATCAAGAAATCACCAATCGGATCGTCGCCGCCATCGAGGCCGGCGTCGGGGAATTCAAGCTGCCCTGGCATCGCGCCGCCAGCACGAGATCGCCGATCAATGCGACCACGGGCCGCGCCTATCGCGGCGTCAATATTCTGTCCTTGTGGATCACGACGCAAGCCTTGGGCTACGAGTCGCACGAATGGGCGAGTTTCAAGCAGTGGCACGAGCGCGGCGTCAATGTTCGCAAAGGCGAGAAGGGTACGCCGATCGTTTTCTATAAGAATCTCCATGTCGAATCTTCGGACGTCGATGCGAGCGAAGACGCCGAAGGCGGCCGGACGATCCCGTTCGCGCGGGCGAGTTGGGTTTTTAACGCCGCACAAGTCGATGGGCATGTGGCCGAGGCGACGGCGTTGCCCGAGAGTCCCCTGTTCGAGCGCATCGCTAGCGTCGATCGCGTGATCGAAGCAACTGGCGCGCAGATCGAATATGGCGGATCGCGCGCTTGCTACAATCGTCTGACCGACCGCATCAGCTCCCCGACGAACGAGCCTTCTTCGGCACGGCAACCAGCACGGCACAGGAGGCCTTTTACGCCAGTATTTGTCATGAATTATCGCATTGGTCTGGTTCCGAACCAAGACTTAATCGCGAGAAAGGTAAGCGTTTCGCTGATAGAGCTTACGCATTTGAAGAGTTTGTCGCCGAGACATCAGCGGCGTTCCTCTGCGCCGAGCTTGGAATCAGCAACGAGCCCCGACCGGATCACGCACAATACATCGCACAATATCTCACGATCCTCAAGAACGATAAGAAAGCAATCTTCGCCGCCGCCGCCGCTGCTGCGAGCGCCGCGACGGATTTCATTCTGACGTTCAGTCGCCAAGCGCGGGAGGAAGCCGCTTAGGCGGCTTCTTCGCTTTCGGCAGCTGCCTCACTTGAGAAGCTGCCGAATGGCGCCGATGGCGCTCGACGAACTCGCGCAGCATGCGTTCGTGCGCATTGAGGACGATCCAGATCCGCGCCCTTGCCCGACGCAGCGGCAGTCGTCCTCGAATCCGTCGTCGATGCGGTCGGGGCGCCGCATGTCGGCGGTAGAAATGCCGTCGTCATCCGTCGAGGTATCGGGTTGCGGTGTCAGCTTGCGCGGGCCTTCCCGACAGGCGAGCGATTTCGACCATTACTCGCGCCCAATGATTCTTGGAGCGGCCTTCCGAAATAACCGCGGCGCCTTCGTCGTGAAGTTGCTGCCGGGCGACGCCGTAGGCGTCTTCGCCGTAGCGGGCGATCAAATCGCCAGCATCGCTTTTGATCAGGCGATCAGCGCCCTTTCGGCCTTCGAGCCAACGGTGAAGCATGACGATCATTCACGGTTTTGGATTGCTTCCTCTATCGAGTGAAGCAAACGGGAAAATTCATTCGCCGTCCACCTCGGCTTTCAGATTTGCTGACGCTTTGAAGGTGATCACCTTGCGGGCGGCGATCGGCGCGCCGACGCCTGTCTTCGGATTGCGTCCGGGACGCTCGCTCTTCTGGCGCACAGCGAACTTTCCAAAGCCGCGAAGGTTCACATCTTCCCCGATCGCGAGAGTGGAGACAATTTCTTGAAGGACAGCGTCAATCAATTCCTTGGCCCGGCGGCGCGAGAAACCCGGACAAACGGCATAGACGGCATGCGTGATTTCCCGCTTGGTCAACGTCCCTTGCGACCGATCGTTTGAAGCCTGCGGAGTTTTGCGAACGACAGTCTGCCCCCGCAAATTGGATGACGTCACCGGTTCGCGAGCGGTCGCCTCATCACCAGAAATGTCGAATGTTTGCATTGGCGCCGCCTGTGAGCAGTTCAGGAATACGAAAAAGTGAGGTGCGCGCCTGTAGCCGAAGACCGGCGGATTTGAATGACGGCACAGGAAGCTACGAGGGTTCCTCGACTTCGGCAAGATGCTGTCATGGTGCATATCGCTGCGGCGGCGAACGCCGAGCCCAATTGGGGCGTCGTACGAGGGACCGTGCTTTGGCTGGATTCGCTCGTCACAGGGAATCAGCGCGACGGAGTCGCGCCTCTTGAATTATCTGGATGCTGCTGGGTAACTCGGTCTCCCCGCTGCCCTAGCCCCGACCCTCGTGGACCTCCGTCCAAGTGTANNTACACTTGGACGGAGGTCCACGAGGCGATGAGTTTGATCCAGACCGCGCCCAATCTCCGGCCTCGCTACAACATCGCTCCGACAACAAATATCGACGTCGTCGTGGCGGGCATGCGCGTGGTCATGAGGTGAGGGACGTGGCATGACTCGTCAGCGCCTCGAAATTGCTGCGGTCCTTGGAGATCACGCAACTTCCCGTCGAAATCAATCCATGCTCAAAACGCCACAAAGCATCTGCGCGTCGTTTGAACCGTTAGGCGAGGAACAATTCCTTAACCAGACCTCCCTAGCGTCACCCCCGGACCGCGTTGCGTATCGAGTCCGATCTCAATAGGAGGCCCGTTCCGAGCAAGTCCGGACGGGATTTCTTGTTGGGATGTTTGCTGGCGGGCAGGAGTGTACCATGAGTGGACCAGACGGGATTGCGAGTGATCGACTTCGATCTTTCGTCGAGCGCATCGAGCGGATCGAAGAAGATCTCAAGGCGATGAATGACGATAAAAAGGACGTCTTCGCCGAGGCCAAGGGCGAGGGCTTTGACGTGAAGATCCTGAAGGAGGTTATCCGCCTCAGGAAGCAGGACCAGGACGAGCGTGACGAGCGCGACGCACTGGTCGACATTTATCTTCGTGCGGTCGAAACGGTACCAGCCGCAAGGGCTCAGGCTGCCGAGTGAGATGGACCCGCTCGGAACGGAAATCAGCCGGGCGGCGTTCTCGTTGGCAGCGCGCGATAGACCTCATCCGGCTACTTGTCTATTCTTAACGGGCTACCGAGGGCCATCGTGCTTTTTAAAGACGCGGGATCGAATCCCCGCCTTGCTCGAGGGTTAGTCGTTAGCGGTCCCAGCAGCTTCCGGCGCGTCGAAAAGCAAGCGATCCGTTATAGCTTGCCCAGGATTTGGATCGCCCTGTCGACCAACGGCTAAGGAAGCTCGTCCGACGCGTGTCAGTTGATAGGACGATTCGTCATGACCCTATTGACATCGACGCTGGCCTCGCTCGCGGCAGTTTATGTTTTGACTGTCATCGCCTTGGCCGCTTTTCAGCGCAGGCTTCAGTATTTTCCCGATCGTCGACTCTCCGCCTTGGCGCGAACCGGCATGTGCGGCGGCGAGGAACTGCGTCTCGCGACCGCGGATGGACAAACGCTCGTCGCTTGGTTTTTCCCGGCGAAGAGTGGGCTGCCGCTGATCCTATATTTTCATGGCAATGCCGGCGCGCTTGTCGATCGAGTTCCGCGCTTTCGCATGATTACGGCGAGGGGCTATGGTCTTCTCGCTGTTTCCTATCGCGGCTATAGCGGCTCGACCGGTTCGCCAACGCAAGGCGGCTTAATGCAGGACGGTGAGGCCGCCTATCGGGAAGCGTGCGCTCGAGGCTATGACGGCGGTCGCATCGTCGTGATGGGCGCGTCGCTGGGGACGGGCGTCGCGACCGTCATCTCGGCGACGCATGAACCAGCCGCGCTCGTCCTCGAGGCGCCTTATTCGTCGGCGCTGGAGGTCGCCTCGGCGCATTACTCGTTCTTCCCGGTGCGCTGGCTGATGCTCGATCAGTTCCGCTCCGACCTCACGATCCCTCGCGTGCATGTCCCGGTTCTCATGGTTCATGGAGAGGAAGACGACATCATTCCGATAAGCTCGGCAAAGCGGCTTTTCGAACTCGCCAATGAGCCGAAAACTTTCGTGAGCGTTGCCGGCGGCGGCCACCTCGTTCTGGAACAGGCTGATGTCTTTCCGCGCATCTGCGAATGGATCGACGAGAAAACCTTGATATCCCATCCGTAGCAGGCTGCGATCACTCCGATCATGGAAGCCCTTGCTCCCTACCCAGCTTGAAACGGCGGTCATTAGCGAAGACCGTCTCATCGTTCTCTTCAACAAGGCGCTCGGCCGACACGCCGGCTAACTCGATCGGAGAGCGAAAGAAGAGCTTAATTCTTGCGGGAAAGTCCAGAAGGAGTCAGTCTCAATCCCGATCATTGGCCATCAAAAGCGGGATCCGATCATGGAACTCATGGAAGCGATTTTCGGACGTCGCTCTGTTCGAGATTATCGACCCGACACTGTGCCTCAAGAAACGATCACTCGCTTGATCGATGCGGCGATCCACGCGCCGAGCGCGATCAATCAACAACCGTGGTCCTTTTCGGTTGTTCGAGATCGGCCTCTGCTTGATCGAATATCGCGCGACGCCAAGGCCCATATGCTGGACATCAGGCAGGCCGCCCTGCCGGCGCATCTATACGAAAGCTTGGGCAACCCGGATTTTCATGTGTTTTACCACGCCCCCATTTTGATCGTGATCTCGGCGATTGAGCCAGGCCCATGGATAGCCGAGGATTGTGCGCTGGCGGCGGAGAATCTCATGCTCGCCGCTCATGGCATGGGACTTGGCTCTTGTTGGATTGGATTGGCGCAAGCATGGCTCGACACGGCGACAGGCAAGGAGACGCTCGGCATTCCAGCTTCCCACGTTGTCGTCGCTCCGATCATCGTCGGAGTTCCAGGAACCGTCGCACCGCCGGTTCCTCGAAATGCTTCCGAAGTTCGTTGGATCGGCTAGTGCCCTTCGACTCCGGTGAAAGCTGAGGCACCGTTTCGTATTGCTGGCCACGTCGTCGCGAGACCGCAGCGGGACAAGATGCACATCGGCTGTCCAGAAACGTCCGGGTCGGGCAGACTTCAAACCACCTTCAAACCAAGACCGCTGAGGAGTTCCCCGGCCTGCTTCTTGGAAATGATCGCGCCCTTGAATCGCGACGCGTCGGCGAGCTGAAGGCTGCCAAGATCGGCGCCGCGCAAGTCGGCCCCTTCAAAGCGCGCGTTCGTCACGTTCGCCTCTCTCAGGCTGCAACCCGTCAGCACGGCGTCTCGGAAATCGGTTTCTCGGAGATCGGCGCCCTGGAAGTCAACACCGTCCAGTTGCCCTCGTCGGAAGGTGCCGTCGCGGAGTGTGTTGAG
>PLZT01000033.1 GCA_003152255.1 Methylocystaceae bacterium
GGTGAAGATCGCGCGCTTGTCGCTTTTCAAGACTTTCAGCCAAGACGCGATATAGGCCTAGTCGGCTCGAATCTGCGATATTGGCCAAGTTGGGGAACGCATAACGAACAAGCTGCGTCCCCAAGATCGTTCCGCACTGCTGACTTCTCGGACAACCGAGGCGAGGCATTGAGAATTCGTCACATTGGGGTGGATGGAGTCCGATAGTGTCACATAATGGACGTTTCCACCCATTTGTTACGCTCGGCGAGTGTCACATCGGGCGTCACGCAGGGGCTTGCCCAAATGTGACAGAGGAGAGGCCGGAGATTGCGCCGCCTTCAGCTCGATATTTCCAACTTGGCCAAAATCGCAGCTTCGAGCCGATCAGGCCAAGCCGGAAACGGCGGATTATCAGGGTGTTGTGTAAACGTTCGTTTGTGCGGCATTCGCGCCTCGAACTGAAACATCAGGGCTTTTTCGTTGCGTAACTCGGTTGTCCACTTCGATTGAAGGGCAACAGCTTTATGCGGGGTTCATCCAATTTCGCAGGCGTATGCGTGTATGGGCGTATGGGTGTATGAACGCATGGCGCAAAGCTGGTGATCGGGAACAACAGCCTCACCGTCATCGCGGATTCCTGCGCGAGTGCGCGCCTAAGTGAAAAGCTCTGGCCGCAAATCCTGCCTGACATGCAAGATGGCACGAATGAGGATGGCGTTGCCGTCTTCCGTATAAAATATATTGTGCGACTGGAAGCGAAAGCGGCGCGCGCCTGTCAGCAACTCGTCCACGGAAACGCCCATCTTGGGAAAATCGGCGAGCAACCCGAAAGTGCGCTCAAGTCCAGCGTGATAGGCGCGCGCCTGATAGACGCCCCAACGACGCTTGGTAAATCGGCCAATGTCTCGGATTTGTTGGCTCGCCTGCGCTGAAAGGCGATAATCACCCATGGACGGGTTCGTCGGAGTCGATCTCCGCCCAAATCTCAGCCATGGTTGAGCCGCTCGGCTTCGAAGCCTCGGGCGAAGTCAACACTTGACGCAAACGCCGCACCTGTTCGTCGCGCGGCAATTCCTGCCACGCGGAGATTTCCGCTTCGCTGGGCATCGCGGATGGCATGACGGCGCTTAGGGTGAGTGTATCTGTCATAGGCTGAATATAGCACAACAACCGCGAGACTCCTAGAACATCTAAGGTTCGCGGGGGGTATATCCCCGGCGTCTCTTGCGCTCGGCCTGTTTCTGCAAAGCTGCGAGGGCAGGGGCTTCGCTGTCGTGCCGCTCGGCGGTCACGCGCCCGCGCGTGCCGATGCGCCCCCAGGCCTTCAGGAGCAAGACGCCGCCGAACAAATCCGGCTCGATGTCGAGCCGATAGAAGCGGCGCATGTTGCGCGAAGGATCGAGGCGGCGGAGTTCAATCGAAGGCATGATGCGGATTCTATGTCGCGCGCCGTAGCCTTGCACGAAAATTCGGGGAACGCTCATGGAACGCGAGGCCGCATTCTCAAAATTCACGAATTTCGAGGGACGAGGATTCAGGCGCAATTTGAGCTTGCAGGCACCTGCAAGAAAAGTTGCCGCAGACCACGATTCCGTGCTTGCGCAGATGCCGTCCAATCTTTTTTCTCCGAAACATAAAAAGCACTGTTTTTTCGCAAGGCTTTATTTGATGGCGGTCCATTATGCAGGAGGAATGAAAACACAAGCCATCTACTACTTCAACCCTCAAGACTATACCGCCTGCAAGGAACTGCGGGAGGTTTATATGAACGAGGCCGACGGCGACGCACGTCGTGCGATGCTGGCTTTATGCATCGACATGGCCGCGCTCGACGCCTATGTCACGGACATCGAGCAATTAGCCATCCGTCACGGAATCGATGTTACAACAATAATGGCGGCGCGACCCTGCCCGCCGAGGTCGGCTAGCTTCCGCTTGCCGCCCAGAATAAGCCCGGAGAAAGGCCTTTCGAGGCTCCCACCCGAGGTCGAATGGGCGGATGAAGTACGTCGACGCATGCAAGCCTGGACGGGTCATCAATCTTCTCCGGCGCGAACGACCGAATTCGGTGTTCCTCAGTTAATAGAGCCTGCCTCATAAATCTGAACATGACGAAACGACCAGGTTGGTGTCGACAATTTTGGGTTGGGCGATCACGCGGCCTTCTGATTGTGTGCTGAATCATGCAGCATATAGCCCTGGCCCATTACCGTATCGAGGTAACTCTTGCCTCCGCTGGCTTTGGCCAGCTTTTTGCGCAGCTTGCATATATAGACGTCGATGATCTTGATCTCCGGCTCGTCTTTGCCTCCGTAAAGGTGGCTGAGAAGCATTTCCTTAGTCAATGTCATTCCTTTTCGTAGGGCAAGCGCTTCGAGTATCTGGTATTCTTTGTTCGTCAGATTGACTCGGGTACCGTTTACTTCGGCTTCTTTGCGGGAGAGTTTAACAATAAGATCGTCAATCACGACGATTGACTCGGCATGACCTTTCGAGCGCCGCACGACCGCGAGGATCCGCGCGACAAGCTCCTCCTTGTAGAAAGGCTTGGTGAGATAGTCGTCAGCGCCGAAGCCGAGACCCTTCACTTGTAATTACTCAGGCTGGCTTGG
>PLZT01000713.1 GCA_003152255.1 Methylocystaceae bacterium
CGTGGCCTTTGCTCGCTCGGATATGTTCAAGAGTGCGGTGGCGTCAGACTGTTTGATGATGACCGGCAATTTTGCCGGTCTAGGCGTGCGCTCATTGGCTCGTCTGTCCCGACGTTGGCTTAACCGAAAATCATGTCGGAGCGGCGGTAAATTGACCCTTCTTTTTGCAAGTACCTTTTGCACCGACAAGCCCAACGAAATCAACACGCCGATTTTCATGCGGAAGTTGTGAGTTTTGCAAACACCTCAGCGAAATTGTCGTAAAATTGGAATGGCATTCGCAACGCGAGTGAATACTTGCATGGAGACGGCGTTTCATATCTGTCGGGTGCGATGATATAGCGGCGCACTAATCATCGGATCAGCTGGTTCTTTTCGACCTCTCCGCTGGAGAAGGCGTCTGACCACGCAGCCCTTACCTCGGCCTCAAAAGCATCAAACTGCACGAGACTGTCGATTACATCGTATAACTCCATCCTTTTACGTATAGAATCTATAAAAAATATAAATGACAGTAATAATCCAATATATACACATATTCACGCGACGCCATGTCGTTAAGGCCGGAAACTATCAAGGCTGTAACCGCAGCAAGAATAGTAAGATACCTAGAAAGCTGACATGTGTCCGTAATTTTACTTATATTTAGATACATATATTGAGGATCGTCTCGCATACGCTTGATGTACAAATACCTTTTGATAGCAATTGAGCGCTTCTTTAGCGTTTTTTTCTGACGCGTATTTGAAAAATAAATAGAAATATCGTCCTGATAGCGCATCAGCAACAAAGAGCCGCCGATACTCAATACTACCCCGACAGGGAGAGCAATGTAGTTTGGAATATCGAAAGCCATGTCCTCACCTCGATAACCGAAAATAAGAAGCACGCATTGGCGTAGACACTGCGATCTGGCATCGCTCAAGCGTCGCGCTTCCCCCTTCTCCCCGGGCTTCCTGCGACCTTTGCCAAAGGTTGCGACAATCCAGCTTCAAAGTCACATAAGCCCCATTCCGTTGAATCGCAAAAACCCCGCCGGACGAACCGGCGGGGCGAGGGCGAGTGAAGGGAGCGAAGCCGATCCGGAGTTACGGACCCACATCGATCATTTCCGTGAGCCACGACCCCGAATCTGCGCCAACGGCGGTTGAAATGGTGGAGGTCGATCAGGAGTGGAATTATTTCGGCGAGCCGAGCGATTTTGCCCCATGGACTTGGTGTTCATCAAGCTAAAAGTGGAGGTTGTGGAGGGAATGGAGGCAATTCCATAAAAAGTAAAACAGTAACGAAATATAATAATTAAGGAAATGCCTCCATTGCCTCCACTACATCCATCAATTCAGCGTAGAATATCGGTCGTCTGGTCTACCTGTGCCTCGGAATTCACTACCGCTATCCTTCAACACAACTCCTTTCCAGCCGTTGCCTTTCGCGGTCTTGTGTGGCTGGAGGTTCTTTTTACCTAAGCACTTGCCGAACAATGGCGACGACAAAGGCTCGATCCCGCTGTCGCGACACCACATTTCGTAAGCTTCAAAGAGTTGGCGGGTCATCGTGAACCTCTTTCCAACGAAATCACAACACTCGGTCAAAAACATGCCCACCGTGTCGGCACCGGCGCGATAATCCCGAAGCTCGTCGGCCACCGCGCCAGGTTCGGTAAGTCCGCTCCCACCAGGATGTTTCCCACGTGCCGCCTCATATTCCCCGTGACACTCAATAAGAAAATTCAAAATGCCGTCGCGTTCTTCCAACAATTTCTCCTTTAGGTCTGGATCACGGCGACACTCGGGAAATGTGACGCGGAAGGGAATGAGCTTGATGCGTCGCCATATCGCCTCTTCAACACCGACGATTTCCGGCAATTCATTCGTCACCAGCACGAGCTTGAATCGCGGATCGTAGGTTCGGGGCTTGCCATAGATTGGACGACAGGAGATGGCGTCCCCGCCAGTCATGTTTTTGATTTTGGCCTCGGCGAGTTTGGAACCCGCCTCTCCCTCCGTTGCGGTGACGAGTCGTTTGCCTTCATGGGCGGCGAGGTCGTAGCTGTTTTCGTTCCCATATTTGGTTTGCATGAGCGTGTTCATCGGCGTGGAACCGGCGTAGTCACCAAGCACGCTACGGAGAATCGAAAAGAAGGTCGATTTGCCGTTGGCTCCGCTTCCTATCGCGATGAAGATCACTTGCTCGCCGGTGTTTCCGGTCAGCATGTATCCCATGATCCGGCGAAGGTAGTGACACAGCCCCGTATCGCCTCTGGTGATTTCCTCCAAAAACTTCTTGAACCTGGGACAATCGGCGTTTGGATCATAGGTCGCCGCAAACCGTTTCGTCACGATAGAAGAGGGGTTCTCGATCAGCGTTTTGATTCGCAAATCGAACACGCCATTCTTCATCCCGAACAGGAGCGGGTCGGAATCGAAGCTCCTTGCATCCTCGATCAGAAGAGGACGCGCCATGGTCATGATGTTTTTGACGCCCGCCGCCGATTGGAACCGCTTCAAGTCCTTGGCGTGGAATTGTCTCGTCAAGGATTCCGCCATCGCTTGAACGTGCCCTTGAATCTCAACGTCGGTCACCGGAACGTAGACGCCACATTGGCGTCGATAAAACTGCTCGGCTAGAGGGTCGTAAATGATCTTGTCCTTGTGTTCGGCGACAAAGACGTTTGCACATTCCAAATCCGTTTCAAGCGACATCCCGTTCGGCCGCGTCGCCGATGGCGTCTTCTCGTGGTAGCCAAGCCATTTCGCCAAACACTCTGTCGTAGACTTATCCGTCAATTCGGTAAGGCGCGGGAGTCCAAAAGGAATCTCCAGCTCATACGTATCTTTGACGCAACGTAGGCGGTCGTCGATTTCATTATCGCTGTGGGCGCGAGTAAGTTTTTCAATGAAGGATTCGGTTCGTTCTTGTGGCCATCGGACGCGAGAGAGCAAGCCAGATAACGCCAATGTAATACCGTGGCGGTTGCCGAGATGGTACGATGGAGAGATTTCAGTCGCGACGGCTAGTTCGACCACCGCGTTTTCGAGTTCGTCCCATGGGATTGTTGTGGGAACTTCCGCCTTGTCGAACTCGACCTGTTCACCGGAGCCGTGGTGTAGGGACGAAGGAAAAACCGTTTGCCCACCATTCCCTCGCAATTCGATAACCACGCCACCGTCGTCCTTCCATTGCATGGTCCTCCCGGGTTCCGGGCATTTGTAAATCCGGTGGCTACGAAGTTTGGATTTACGCCCGAAAACCATCTCGGTTTGCGGGAGGAAGAAATCGGCCAACGGTAGTGCCTCCACGCGGTCGATATCGACATCGACCATGCCGTCGGAAGGTTCACCGAGCACGACTCCAATGTTGCATGAGCCGTTTGGGTCCAGAGCATCAGGGTGAGATTGGCGTAGTTTTTGCCATTCGGAAGGAGACGGCACTTTTCCTTTCAATGGAATAAGAACCGCGTTAAGTGAAGTCAGAATTTGGATAACGTCTTGTCTAGTCATATAAATACTCCGTAAGTAAGTGGTTAGAAAAATATAACGTCAATAATAATACATTCGGTCGAACTACGTTCATTTGCGGGACGGGTTCGACCGATTTGTTATCCTGTCCCGCGATCCAACAAGGCGAGCACGTCTCGTTCTCGCCATGCCGAAATGCGGCGACCGAGTTTCACGGGTGGCGGAAATCTTCCGTCTTTAATCCCCGCATACCAAGATGATCGCGAGATTGGTATGCAAGCTAAAACATCATTGATGCGAATTAGGCGTTCGGCGGTCTGTTTCTGTTCGTTCTTTCTCAAGCCGTTCTCCTAAAATAAAATTGCATCGCATCGAGAAGTCGTTCCGTTCAAAAAAGTCATGTGTGAAAAACACGTGGTAAAACGGTCTCGTTCTCATTGCGACGTACCTATTTATATTCGGACAATCTTTAACGCCGCTCCTGAAATCAAGTCTCGCTTACTCGACCTTCTGGGAGCACGATACGAAATATCTTATCCGCATGATCGGAGATATGGAGCCTAACCACGCCGACTGTTCGGTGAACCAGTCATGCCTGACGCACATTTCGAACGAGTGCCAAATTCTCGATATGGAGGCGATGGCGTATGAGGCGAGAATACTCTTGAAGCGCCTATGCGAGTCGGAGGTGATGCCGGCCACACGGCGCGAGTCGGTGCTGGCGGGCCACCCCGATGACGAGGGCCAAGGCGGACGGACAACCAACAACCTTGGGGTAGCGTCCGTCCGTCCGCCCTCGTGGCGGGTTAGAGGCTCTTGGCGCTTTCCGTTCGATGGAATGAGAACCGCGTTAAGTTTTCTTCGCCACGTCACCCAATTTAAACTCATATGTCTGCTCCTGTAAGCCTAGTTCCCATTCAAGCGCGTTGGCTACTCTTCTCAGATCAGGGAAATAGGCGCACACGATTTCCCTGAGACGCTTGGGATCGTAAGAATAGCCATTCTCTTTCAGCTTTTGTTCGTAGCGACCAATCACCGTCTCCACTACTTCACGCGCTCTAGTTCGCGAAACGTCGAAGCAAATTGGATGACAACGAGAAAGAATGGCCGGGGTGAGGCTCTTTATTTCGTTGGCCGTCAAAAGGAACCGAGTATTATCGGACACCCGTTCGATTATATACCTCAGAGACCCTTGAACCTCCTTGCTCATGTGGTCGGCCTCGTCGATAAAACAGATTTTCGGGCCCCCGTATAACGAGCACGTAGAGGCAAATCCTTCGATGTGTCTTAACATCGACTTATCGCCATGATTGAATGAGCCGTTTATCTCGTAGTAATCGGCGTTAAATTCCCGAAGGAGTATTCGACAGGCCGATGTTTTGCCGATGCCAGGCTTCCCATAGAAGAGAAGGTTTTGTATGGAACGCGATTCAACCACCCGCTCTAGCAAGCTTCGTATGTTCTCTTGCAAAACTAAATCAGCCAGAGTCTGCGGACGAAGGATTTCTGACAGCAACGGTTTCATGTTCTGTACGCTTTCTACTTAACTACGGTGAATTTTCCGGCTTCTTAACCTCGATAGCCTCTTGCATAAGGCGGCGTTTTAGACCGCTAATGGCCGTTGAGATTTTCCCTCAACGCAGCGACGACCGATTTAGGGTTTGCCGTCTCGATCAAGGTTATGAGCCGGGGCAGTTCCCCATCTTCTGCCTTGTCTAAAAGCCAGGCCGCGTATTCATCCACAGCGCGTTCAGCGTCCTCTCTCTTCTCCGCAACACGTCCAAAACCACGGTTGAGTTCAATGTTTTCGTCAATCTCCCTTGCCGTAATGAACGGGGTGAGACTTTGAGCCACACGGTCGAACTTATCCGGAGGCAACGCAGCAAGTTTGTAGACCGTCGTCCAGTTGCTTGGAAGCTTTTCCATGTACGGTTCGAAGCGAGTTGCCGCCTCTCCGATCTTGGTGAACTTCTTGTAGACCGGCCCTCCTTTTGGAATACCGACCAGTTCGCAGAAAATCTTGAACTCCGCTGTGCTGAGCTTTTCCTCTGCTTCAACCAGCGTCATGGCGAGGCCGATGATGCCGTCGGCTGTTTGCCGAGCGAACCCACGGTAGCGGTCCACGTAATGTGCCACCTCGGCGCTTAGCGTCTCAGTTCCATTTGGAACCTTGAACGGTGCTGGCGTCGGCTCTGGACACGGGGCGCTCTCAGGTTCCCGAGGCGGCGGTGTGTTCTCCTGATCGATTTGGGTTTCGGCGTCGAACGCCGGGATATTCAGTCTGCCTTCCATTTGTCTCTCCACGTGTAGGAAGGGTGGCAACTCGCGACGATTCGCCTTCGACAGTTAGATCGCGTCAGGTGTCGCGGTTATAGCGTATAGATAGGGGTACGCGGAGGTTGTTCAAGCCCAAAAATGACAATACGGCTAAATAAAACGTTTTATCTTGGAGATATACTTGAGCCTTATTATTATAATCCGTCATTAAACTTTAATTATAATTGAATTATGCATCATAACTTCTCGTTTCTCTGTCACATCTATTTTAATATCAACGAAACTATCAATTTAGTTTTTTCATACGTTAAATATAACTGCGTATTTCAGCTAAACTCTGACGAAGTACGCATTTAGTTCTGCCAAAGTTCGACACGAGTACGTGTCGTTATCCTTTTCATGCAAAGTTAATATCTTAAGTTATAACCAAACAAAGTTTATCGCTAAACCATTGCGTTCCTCGATGGCTCGACATGTCGTGTTTTTGTCGAACATTCGTCATCCACCATCTGACCACCGCCCTTGGGGTAGTTCATGCTCTATTCGATGGACCATCCGCGTCACCGCCGAAATCGAGTCGTCTTTTTGGAATCACGCCGGGAGCCTCGCCTTCATGGCCGACGCGGCCTCGATGGCTCATGTCGCGAACCGCGATCCTTTCGAGTGACGGGTTTGCGGTTGCAAATCGGTAACAAAACCAGTAAACAAATGCTGATACGGCGAGTTGCAATGCAGTCTGAATCAAAAGCTTACGAAACGACCTGTCCAGCGGTTTCAAGGGAGTGACCAAATGCGTTACGTTCTTGTCGCGATTTTCGTTTGCGCGGTCGGCATGCCCGCGGCGTCCGCTCTGCCAGCGGTCAGCCCCAATTCGCTTTCGCTGTCGAAAGCCGAGCCAGTAGCGCAGCCGGTCAAGCGCGCCCGCCCGCACGCTCGTCGTCAGAGCCGCGGCGCCAGCGCCGGCGCCGGCGGCATTCACCCTCTCGTCGGAAGCGGCGACTACTGAAGCCGGAAAAGAAGCGCCGCGACTCCTAAGATTGCTTCGCCGCGCTCGCAATGACGGAACGGGCTAATTCCCAACGGGCCGCGCGTTTTTGACGAAGGCGCCGACGATGACCGCGTGCGCGACATGCTCGGCCATGCATTGATAGCCGAGATCGTTCAGATGAAAATTGTCCCTGGACAAAAGCTCCAGATTGGCGTGCGTTTGTGAAATAAACCGCATCGCGTCATAGCGGCGGACATAGAGAACGTTCTCCGCCGACGCGGCGCGCTGCAAACTGCCGCGTATCGCCGTGGAATTCGCATCGCGGGCGAGGCGCGGCGTGTATTGCATCCCGACGAGAACGATGTCGATTTTGTTTTCCTTCAGCCAGCGAATGGTCGAGCGCACCGTGGCTTCGAATTCCTCGGGAGAGATGCGGAGGAGCGCGTCATTCGTGCCGAGCTGCCAAAGGACAAGATCGGGCTTGTTGATGGCGACCTCGCTCGGGATGCGCTCGGCGGCGATCTCCGCCACCTCGCCGGAAACGCCACGATTGATGATTTGGATATCGACGCCCTTGAGCGCCGTTTCGAGGATCGCTTCCAGCTGCGACGGATAGGTCTTGCCATTCGACGTAGCGCCAACTCCAGAGGTCGAGGATGAGCCGATCGCCAATATCCGCGCGCTCTTTCGCTCCTTCAGCGCCGCGGCGAAGTTAGGTAGCGGCACGGGCGCGGCGATATCGGCGGCGGGCACATCGCACGCCGAACTCAATGGCGGCGGCGCGGCCGGACGCGCGGCTTCCTGCGCGCGCGGCGCTAAATTCAGGACAAGCCCGAACGCGAGAGCGATTGCGACGCGGGCGCCAAATCCATTCGCAGTCTTTCGCGCCATTCCGATATCCATGCGACCATTCCCATCACGAGGACGCCGATGATAATTATCACCGCATCGGTTGCAACAAGTCCGCCATACTCGAACCGGCTTATCTGTCCTATCAGGCTTAGAAGCGACGCGGCGCAGAATACATTGAGCGAATTTCGCCCGAGCAGATTTAGAAATTTCGAAATGCGCGGCAGCCACATGCTGATCCACTTGAAGGAGCCGGCGAATAGCGCCGTCAACGCCAGGCTGTGAATCAAGCGCGCGGGCGACAGAAAGCTCTTGTCGAATAAGAAGAAAAGCTTGGGATCGGGAACGGCGATCGGATCGGGCGAGAAATTGGTCTGCGCGGCGATCATTCCGAGCAGCACGATGGGGAGAGCCAACCACCGCAGCATTTTGTGAAAGCGCCGCGCAAAGGCGCCGAGACCGTCGCCGCCCGCGAGAAGGAAGCCCAAAACATATATAAGCTGCCAGGCCAGGGGATTGAAGAACCAGACGCCTTCAACCGGCCAAGTCGGGAAATTCACGCCGAACGCGAGCGCATAGACATAGATCGCGAGCGATATCGGCGGCAAAATCGGCCTTGCATGCCGGTGCATGAGCGCGACGAGCGGCGCGACCAGCATCAAGACGAAATAAAGCGGCAGTATGTCGAAATAGCCGAGCTGATGCGTGAGCAGGACAAGTCCGATGTGCGCCCGGACGGGATCGTTGAAGACGGCGGAGGCATTGTGCCAGTCGAGCAGGAACGGCGCGTCGAGCAAAAGCGAGGCCCCGGCAAGAAGCGCGATCGCCAGCCCCGTGATGACGGTCTGCGCGAAGTAAACCGTTAGCGCGCGGCCCCCCAGTCGAAACATCAGCCATTTCGCCGAGAGCGATCGCGCGGGACCGTCGATCAGCTTGCGCATCGCCCAACCCGCGAGAAAGACGAAAAGCTCCGCCGAGTCCGAAAGCGATATGTTGCGAAAGGTGAAGCGCTCGAAAAAGTTGCCGGGAATATGATTGACGAAGATCGTGAGAAGAGCGAACCCGCGCCAAAAGTCGATCTCATTTGGTTCGCGCATGCTGGCTTTCTCTATGGACCGCCATTTCATAACACGGTCGCGAGGGTCTTCCGCCCGAGCGAGATAACATCGACGCCGCCCCGAATATAGCCTGCGCGAGACCGGCGCCAAAAGTCGCTTCCGGCGGCCACGCTTGCGCCGCCGAAGCTTGCCGCCTATGATGCACCGCAATATGGCGATGCGCATGTGCGTGTCGCCAATGGTCCGTGTCGATTGCGTCTTAACGGGCAGACTGAAGCCAACGCCGTTTTTGCCGGGCTTTGGTTTGAAAGGCGATGTTGATCCGACGATTTATTCTACTCGCCTCCGGCTTTTGGCGAGGCCGCTCGCGCGGCGCCGCGTGGTTGCTGTCGCTGGGCTTCTTCAGCTGCCTGGTCGTGAACATATTTGTCGCGCTCGCGGTGAACCGCTGGAGCAAGGGCTTTTTCGACGCGCTGCAGGCTCGCGAGTCCGCCGGCATCATCCAAAGCATTTTTCAGCTCGCGATCCTCGGCGCCGTGACCGCCGTCGCGGCGATCGCGACGCTGCAATGCCGCATGCGCCTCCAGGTCGGCTGGCGCCTCTGGCTCACCTCCATCCTCGTCGAACGCTGGCTGCAAAAGGGGCCGAGCCGGGAACGCGCGATTTCGCATTCCATCGACAATCCCGACGCGCGCATAGCCGAGGATTGCCGAATGGCGGTGGAGCTGTTCGTCGATCTCGCGGGCGGGATCGTCAATATCTTCCTCGTTTCGACCTCGTTCATCGTCGTGCTGTGGCAGGTCGGCGGGTCGTGCAAGATTTTCGGGGTGACGGTTCCGGGCTTTCTCGTCCTCGCGGTCGTGCTTTACGCGAGCCTCACATCGCTGAGCATGTGGATATTGGGTCGTCCGCTCGTCGCGAGCGTCGAGCACAAAGCCGCCGCCGAAGGCAATTTTCGCTACGCGCTGACGACGGTTCGGGACGAGCTGGAAAATGACTACGCGCTCGAGGGAGATCGCGGCAATCGCACGAACTTTCGCGGCCATCTGTGGCGCCTCGGGCGCAAATGGGCCGCCGTGATCGAGGGTCAGACGCGGATCATGTTTCTGACCAGCGCCAATAATCTTCTGGCGCCGGCGGTTCCGCTGCTGCTCGGCGCCCCGAAATATCTCGGGGGAGAAATGACGCTCGGCGACCTCATGCAGGCGGCCGCGGCGTTCTTGCAGGTGCAGCTCTCCTTGAACTGGCTCGCCGACAACGCCTTGAGCCTCGCGAACTGGTCCGCCTCGGCGCGGCGCGTCGCCGCCCTCGATCTCGCCATGGAAAATCGGGAAATCGACGCGCGGGACGAAAACGTCGTCCCCTTCCACAAGGACGGCGTGGCGGCCTCGTCCGCCGGCCGCGGCGCGGTTCGACCGGAGCCGAGCGCGAATCGAGACTGACCGGGCCCGAGCGCGCGGTCCGCCGTCAATCGGCCATTTCGCGCTCGCGATGCACATCGTGAATCACGACGTGGCGGCCTCCCGACGGCATTTGCATATAGTCGCGACGCGCCAGCGTGCGCTTGGTGTCGTAATAGCCGCTCTTCCAATGCTCGCGCATGGACGTGGCCGAGAACTCATAGTCTTTGGCGTCGCCTTCATAGGCCTGCTGCTGATAGATCAGATGCAAGATCGTGACGAGCGGAAGCCGCGCGAGGTCGTCGCGCATTTTCCGTTCCTCGTCGGTCAAAAGCTCTTCCGGAACCTTGCACAGAGCCTGGTAGGTCCGGCTCTTCCATTTGCGCAGCAGTCGATAGACGTCCGTGTTGTAGCGGGTGCGCGAGGCGTAGGTGATGTCCTTCTGCCGCGCCAGGACGCCCTGAATATCGCGCGGCAGCGCGCCGCGCGAGCTGAACAAATCGGCTTGAAAAATGAGCATGTTGTGGTTTCCGTCCTCCTCCAAGACGTGCTGCAGCGGCGTGTTCGAGACGATGCCGCCGTCCCAATAGAAATCGGTGCCGATCTGCGTCATCGGAAAGGCCGGCGGCAAGGCGCCGCTGGCCATCACATGCTCGGGTTCGATCGTGAAATCGCGATTGTCGAAATACAGAAAATTGCCGCTGCGCACATTGACGGCGCCGACCGAAAACCGCGTGCGCCGGTCGTTGATCAAGCTGAAATCGACCAGTTCCAGCAGCGTCTTGCGCAGCGGTTCGGTGTCGTAATAGCTGGTCGCGTCTTTTGCTCCGGCGGGCGCGAGCCAGGGATTGGTCTTGCGCGGAACAAAGAAGCCGGGCTGCCCCTGCGTCGCCGTCATGAGCGAACTCGCGGCGTTGCGCGCCTTGCGATAAATGTCGCCATCCGGCGTGTAGTGCCAAATCGTGCGGTCGGTGATGCGCTCCCAAAAGATGCGCAGCCGCTCCAACCGCTGTTCCCTGCGATTGCCGGCGATGATCGCCGCGTTGATGGCGCCGATCGACACGCCCGACACCCAGTCGGGCTCGATTCCCGCCTCGTGCAGCGCTTCGTAAACGCCGGCCTGATAGAGGCGCCAAGCGCGCCGCCGCCCTGCAGCACGAGCGCGATGCGATCGCATCGCTCGGGACGCCAGCCGACTCGCTCTTCATCGCCGCCCAAGGGATTATCGACCGGCGGTTGCTCGAACGCGTTCATCGACGAAGACTCCTGATCGATCGCATAGGGCGAGATCGGAGTTTGATCCGCTCGGATGACGCGGCAATGACCTTGGCGGTCATCCGTCATTCCGGCATGGAAGACGGGCGGCGCGCGCCGTGGCGCACGCCATGAATCACGATCTCGTCCTCGGCGGCGCGATAAAAAATGAGATAGGGATAGGGCGAAGCCACCACGCGGCGCAGACCACCCTTGGTTGTGATCTCGCCAGCGTGCGGATACTGCAACAGCAGATTGATGACAGCCTGAATGCGCGCCTGCGCGCGACGGCCGCCTTGCGGCGAATGTTTCTCGATATAGCCCAGAGCCTTATCGAGTTCGGCGGCGGCGCGAAGGGTATAGCGCAGCTTCACAGCCCATGCTTCGCCCAAATGGCGCGCATCTGCTCGTCCGTCGCGAACTCGCCTCGGTCGGCCTGCGCGAGGGATTCTTCAAACGAAGCTTCCTCCTCGGCCGTCAGTTGGAGCGGCGGCTGATCCTCGCCGGCGAATTGCAGCAGCATCCGCGCAAGGGCGTCCTGAATATCAGGAGGCAGAACACGCGCGGCTTCGACCGCCCGATCCAGAAGCTTCGTCATGGGCGAATTCTAGCCTTTCCCCCGAATCCTTGGAAGGGTTTTCGCGGGTTGCTCGCGCAGGTCATTTCCGTGCAAGAAACCGGGTTTGATTTCAACCGCTTGGGTTTTAAGCAACGATCTGACTCAGGAATCGCGGCGCCGCCGCTCAACTCGCGGCTCAAGTCGAAAGCGCGAACTCAGGCCCACCTCCCCCTGGTCCCTCGGCCCCGCCGCCGCCTCGGCTCTGTCGGTCATTTTCTCGAACATCCGTCAAGCCGGATCGCCCCGCAAAAACTTGCGACTGAGCTTGCGCCGCCCGTGAGCGACGCGGATAATGCTGATCGTATCGTCGCTCTTGGCGTAACGATAAATCACGAGCTAGGGGGACACAACCGCGACTCGGATATGCGCCCCGAGCTTTGGTCGCGCTTGGCGGCTCTCCGGAAAATCGGCGAGCATGTCGTAGAGCATTTCAACGCGGGCATTGTATTTGGCGGCTACGAGGTGACCGGCCTCTCGGGCGATATCGCCCAGAATCCTCGCCGTGTCCGCGTCGGCGAGATCGGAGACAATGACGCGAGCCATTATCCTTTCAAGGCGGCGAGGCGCGCGGCGTTGCGCGCCTTGTGCTCATCGAGCGAAATGAACTCTCCGCGCTCAAGCGCGGCGAGTCCTTCGTCCACGAGGGGCTTGGCCCAAGCCAAATCATCGTCCTCGATCTCGCGTTCAACGATGCGCTCGTCGATAAGCTGGCGCGCCGCCTCCTCGACCGATGCGAAGTCGCCGGTCGCGACATGGGCTTGCAGCCAAGCTTCTTGATCTGGCGTGAGGGTGATCGACATGGGTCCTCAATATCACGAAATCCGGCGTTTCGACAAAAACGGCGGCGGCGCGCGCCGAGGCGCCCCCGAATCTCGCCCTCCCCCGTGGACAGCGGCGCGCGATTCTGTTATCCCGCGCCTCATGGGTCAGGTGCTGCCTCCAGCGCCCGGCTGACTATTTTCTCAATCCCATGCCCGCCGCGCGCAAAGCGGGGGCCGCCAACCATAGGATCGCTTCGTGCAAGTTCTCGTTCGCGACAACAATGTCGACCAGGCTCTTAAGGCGCTCAAGAAGAAGATGCAGCGCGAAGGCATTTTCCGTGAAATGAAATTGCGCGGCCATTATGAAAAGCCGTCCGAGAAGCGGGCGCGCGAAAAGGCCGAGGCGGTCCGCAGGGCGCGCAAGCTGGCGCGCAAGAAGCTGCAACGCGAAGGCCTGCTGCCGATGAAGCCCAAGCCCGCCTTTGGCGCGCGTTAATCCCGCATTTGGCGCGCGTTGACGGTCGGTTAAGGTTACACGGCCCTAATGTCGCCACGGCGGCGACGGATTCTTAGGTTTGCGTTCGCGGCCGGATTCGGGCGCGACATCTCCGGGAGGATCTGACGGCATGAGCGAAACCCACGCGACGGCGCGCGGACGGTTCTCGCGGAGCCGCGCCTCGGGATTTGGCATGGCGGCGTTGGCCGCGCTGGCGCTCGGCGGCTGCCTGACGGATCAGGTCGTAGAGCGGCCGCCCGGGCGCGGCATCGCCGAGGTCAGCGAGACCGACCCCAGGGCCGCCGAGGCCAATATCGATTCGCTGTCCGACGTGATTCGCCGCAATCCGTCGAGCCCGGAGGCCTATAACACCCGCGGCGCGGCCTATGCGCGCCTGGGGCGCTTCCAGGAGGCGGTGGACGACTTCACCCAGGCGATCCGGCTCGATCCCAATAACGTCACGGCCTACACCAACCGCGCGCTGGCCTATCGCCAAAGCGCGCGCAACGATCTCGCGAGAGTCGATTTCGACCGCGCCATCTCGGCCAATCCCAATCACGCGCCGGCCTATATCGGCCGCGCCAACCTGCTGCGCGCGCAGGGCAATCTGGATCAGGCGCGGGCCGATCTCGACACCGCCATCAGGCTCAATCCAGAAAACGCGCAGGCGTTCCACGCGCGCGGGCTCATCAACCAGAAGCAGGGCGACAATATTCGCGCCGTGACCGATTTCGACAACGCCATCGACCGCGACCCCTTCGCGGCGGCGCCCTATCAGGCGCGCGGCGAAAGCCTGGTGACGCTCGGCAAATACGACAAGGCGATCGAGGATTTCAACGCGGCGCTCAATGTCGACAGCAAGAGCGCCATGACCTGGGCCTGGCTCGGCCTCGCCTACGACCGCGGCGGCAATCGCGGCAAGGCGCAGGAATCCTACCAGCGGGCGCTCTCGCTCGATCCCAGCCAGCCCATCGCCAAGCAGGGCTTGCGTAGCTAAAGTATTTTCAAGTTTCGCGGAAAATCACTTCGCTCTAAACCGCTCGCCCGGCGCGCGCGAAGACGATCAGCTTCGCCGTCAGCGTCTGCACGACTTCATTGTTCTGATTGAAGGTCGTGGTCTTGCAGATTACGTTCCCGCGATCCGGGCGGGAAAGCGACGGCGTGATTTTCAGCACCTCGCTCTCGATGCGCAGGCTGTCGCCGGGGCGCACCGGACGAGGCCAGGCGAGTTCGCCGCCGGCGCCGATCACCCCATCGGCGAAGGGCGCGCCGCCCTCGATCAGCAGCCGCATGGTCAGCGCCGCCGTCAGCCAGCCGCTGGCGATCAGCCCGCCGAACATGCTGGATTTGGCCGCCTCGGGGTCGGTGTGGAAATATTGCGGATCATATTGGCGGGCGAAGCGGAGCATCTCCTCCGCCTCGAGCGTCAGCGGCCCGGCGCGATAAATCTGTCCGACCGCGAGATCCTCGAGATAAAGCCCCTGCGTCATGCCGCCCCCTTTGAGCAAGTCCCGCGAAAGTTGACGGACTTTTGCGACCGGGACTTGCTCAAACATTTCAATTTCGCGCGATTTCCTGTCGCATGATCCCATGCGAGCGTAAAGCGCGCTAGAGCGGTTTCCGAACCAGCTGAATCGGGGGGGATTCCCGAATCGGCGAATTT
>PLZT01000041.1 GCA_003152255.1 Methylocystaceae bacterium
TCGTGCACCTTTCGACTAGGCGCCTGGCCAACGATACACAGCCGCGCCGATGTATGCGCCTGCAAGACAGGACGAGGACCGCATGGCAGCGCGTCGGCGCAATGTGTGCACGCCCGGATGTCCTTAAGCAGTCGCGGCAGGGTCTTGTGCATTTTTTCACTACGTGATCGAGCATGAACTACAGAGGTAATGTAGCTTGCCCGGGTGGATAAGTAATTCGCGTTCCTTCAACCCGCGCGAAAGGCGTGAGCTTATGCATGCGGTAGCTGCTTTCCGATAAAATCTCGACCGCCGGTATGCCGCGCACGCTGAGCGCATCGGCGACCAGAGAACGGTGGCAGCGCCAGGGCACGGCTTCGGCGCACATGATCGCGGCGCGTTCTTGCCGGCTCATGCGAATGAGCGTTTCAAGCGCATCCCGAAACTCCTCGCCTTGCATGTAGTCGGCATAGCCGCGAAAGCTTTCGTTGCGCCAGCCGGTATTGGGAGAATCCTTGTGGGCGCGCCGCAGACCGCCCAGCGCTTGAATGTGCACATACTCGATCTGCCGCGCTGTCAGGCTCTCGGCCAAGGATGTGTCGTTGAATTGCGGATTATGGCGCGAACGGGCCATCGTGCGGATGTCCACGAGGCGTTTGACGCCGTAGGTTTGCAGCAAAGCAATGAAGCGCTCGATTGGCAAAGTTGAATGGCCGACCGTGAACACGGCGCCTTCGGGCCAATGCGCTTCTCGCGGGGGAGGATGTTCATTCATGGCGGGGGCGCCAAGCGCTCGGTTCGACGATTCGACCGCATCGTGATCCTAAGCGATTTCGAGCAAGCCGCCGCCCGCCTTCCCACGACAAGGTCGCTCGGCGCCTCTGCGCAACCGTGAATTGGCGTTAGCCTTCGCGCGCATGGAACTAACTTCGCTACTTCGAGTTTCAAGTGGATCGTTCGAAGATTGTTTTAGGAGACTGGAGCGTCGAGCGAATGCCCGCCATCTTTCGGTCAAGCGCGAATCTGGTGGCGACGCTGACCCTGTTGGGGCTCGCGGGACTATTGATTTGCCTGATCGGGTGGTGGTGGTTCTCGCCTCGCACTAATTACGCGCGTCACGTCGACTGGATCGTCGGTCAACCGGTCCCGTTCAGCCATCAGCATCATGTCGGCGGTTTAGGGATCGATTGCCGATTCTGCCATACCGCCGTGGAGGTTTCATCCAATGCGGGGATGCCTCCAACATACACCTGCATGACCTGCCACTCCCAAATTTGGACGAACGCTCGGATTCTCGCCCCGGTGCGACATAGCCTGGTCGATGACAAGCCGATTGTCTGGAACAGGATCAATGATTTGCCAGACTATGTCTATTTCAACCACGGCATTCACATCGCCAAAGGCGTCGGCTGCTCTAGTTGTCATGACGAGGTAGATCGGATGTCCCTCAGCTACAAAGCGCGGAGTCTCATGATGCAGTTCTGTTTGGACTGTCACCGCAATCCCGCCCCGAACCTGCGTCCAAAGGACCAAATATACAACACGGAATGGCGCCGCGCGGCCGATACGGCCTCGCCGGAAAACTTGATGGCGGAATACCATGTTGGCGGCCGCGATCTAACGGATTGTTCGATATGTCATCGGTAAGTCCTCAATGGCGCAGCCTCGATGAATTGGCGAACGATCAGGCCTTCGTCGCGCGTGCGTCCGAGGAGTTTCCGATGCTCGCGGAAGCGTTAGCTTCGCCGCCTGATCGTCGACGCGCGATCAAACTAATGGCGGCCGCCTTCGCGGCGGCGGGGCTTAGTGACTGTGATGCGGGGGCGCCGGGAGGACACTTGATTCCAGCGGTGAGAACGCCGCCAAACATTATTCCCGGTCTGCCGAACTTCTACAGCACCGCCAATATCCAGGACGGGTACGCGGCGGGGGTGGTGATCGCGCACAACATGGGCAGACCAATCAAGGTGGAGGGTAATCCCAGCCATCCCGCGAGTCTTGGCGCGACGGACGTGTGCGCACAGGCTCAACTGCTCGATTTTTACGATCCGGAAAGAGCTTGGGCAATTACGGCGCGAAAATACCCCTCCACGCGAGAAAGCCTGGAGAGCGCGCTCGCCTTGCAGCGAATTAAAATCAGCGAGAACAGGGGGAAGGGATTTCGCATCCTTACGGGCGCGTTCACATCGCCGACCCTGATGGCGCAGCTGGATGCTCTGATAAAAAGCTACCCCGAGGCTCGCTGGACGCAGTGGCAGCCAATCTCGCGCGACAACGTTTCCAAGGGCGCCGTGCTTGCTTACGGCTCGCCGGTCGAGTTGACGTTGAAGCTCGATCAGGCGGATGTCATCGTCGCGATCGACAGTGATCTCCTGAGCGCCGCGCCGGGACACTTGCGCTACGCGCGCGATTTCGCGTCGCGCCGCAATCCCGCGCGCACGCGGAAAATGAGCCGAATCTATGCGATCGAGCCGACGCCGACCCTGACCGGCGCGATCGCCGATCATCGCTTCATCGCCGGGCCGCGCGAGCTTCATCAGATCGTCATGGCGCTGGCCGCCGGCGTTCTTCACGACACATCGCTGTCGGCCGCTCCCGACTGGATGGACGACGTCATCGCGGATCTCGCAGCGAACCATGGACGCGTGCTTATCCATGTGGGACCAGAACAACCGCCCGAAACACATGCGCTGGCGCATGCGATGAACGAGACGCTTGGCGCGCGTGGGCAGACTCTGGAATTGATCGCGCCCTTGGTCCAGACGGCGAACCTGCAACCGCAATCGCTCGACGAACTTGTCGATGAAATGCGCGCCGGACAAGTGAACACTTTGGCGATTATAGATAGCAATCCAGCCTATGCCGCGCCAAGGACGCTCGGATTTGTCGAAGCGTTGAAGCGGGTGGAGTTCAGCCTCACGCTGAGTCCGACGCAGAACGAAACCAGCGATGAGACGGTTTGGGCCGTCCCGATGGCGCATGCTTGGGAGAGTTGGAGCGACGCGCGCGCTTACGATGGCGTGGCGACCATTCTGCAGCCGCAGGCATTGCCGCTATACGACGGAATCGACATTCATACGATGCTGGCGCTATTCGCCGGGTCCAACCCGGCTTCGCCGCTCGAAATTGTCCAGACGACCTGGAAGCCCCGGATGGCGAAGGATTTCGCGGGGACATGGCGCGAAGCCTTGGCGAACGGCGTAATTTCGAACACCGCGAGTCCGAAAGTCGACGCGCGCTTGCGCGGCGACGCGACGCGCTTGACGCCGCCCGCGCCGCCCAATCATCCGCTGACGATCCTTTTCCGCCCCGATCCGTATATTTGGGACGGGCGCTACGCCAACAACCCCTGGCTGCAAGAGTTGCCGCGTCCGCTCACGAAGCTGACCTGGGACAATCCGCTTTTGATTTCGCCCGCCTTGGCGAAGCAATCGCAACTTCAAAATATGGATATTGTTCGCATCTCCTCAGGCGATGAGCAGTTGGAAGCGCCGGTCTGGATCATGCCGGGCCAGGCGCCGGATTGCGTCGTTGCGCTGCTGGGTTTTGGCAGGAAGCACGTCGGCGCCGTCGGGAGCGGGGCCGGCTTCGATTTCTATCCTCTGAAGGGCAGCGCCGATGCGCCGTCGTTGCAAAAAGTGCCTGGGCGCGCGGAACTGGCGTGCACCGAGCATCACAACCTGATTTTTTCCGAGCCGAATGAAATTGTCAGGCATGGAACGCTCGCGGATTACCTCGAAGACCCCAAGTTTCTCGCCACTTCGAAGTCCGAGAGCGCGTTGTATCGCTGGAAGCCAGAAGGACCGGCGGCATGGGCGATGAGCATCGATTTGAACGCATGCATCGGCTGCAACGCATGCGTCGTCGCGTGCCAAGCTGAAAACAACATTCCGGTTGTGGGCAAACAGCAGGTCATTAACGAACGCGAGATGCAATGGCTGCGAATTGATCGCTACTACGCAGGAACGCCCGAAGCTCCAGAAAGCTATTTTCAGCCCGTGCTGTGCATGCATTGCGAGCAAGCTCCCTGCGAGGTCGTTTGCCCCGTGGGCGCGACAGTGCATGATTCCGAGGGCCTCAACGTCATGGTTTACAACCGGTGCATTGGCACGCGGTTTTGTTCCAACAATTGCCCATACAAGGTGCGCCGCTTCAATTACTTCGCCTTTGCCAGGGAGGAACAACGACCGCCGGAAGCGCGAAACCCGGACGTGTCCGTTCGCGCGCGCGGCGTGATGGAGAAATGCACTTTTTGCATACAGCGAATCGCACAGGCGCGGATTACCGCCGATCGAGAGAATAGACCAGTCGGCGAAGTGGTTACGGCATGCCAGGCGGCGTGCCCGACACGGGCCATTACTTTCGGAGACATGGCGAATCCCGATCAGGAAGTTACAAAGCGCAAACAGAGTCCACTCGATTATGCGTTGTTGGGCGACCAAAACACGCATCCGCGCGTTACGTATGAAGCGCTCATCCGAAATCCCAATCCATCAATTAGGGGTAACGCCGGATGATCGACGCCCCAAACTCAAAGACGCGGAATCGCGGGGATCTCGAGGGTCCGGCGGCGCCGTATCATGTGGAGGATCCGGTCGTTCTCGGCGCTCCCACCATCGGTTCGATGACTGACGAGATATGCTCGATCGCTTTGCGCCAAAGCGCTGCCCATTGGTTGCTCCTCGCCATGATTCCCGCCTTGCTTCTTACAGGCGTTCTCGCCGGCGCGATCTTTTGGGTGTTTTACCGCGGTGTCGGCATATGGGGCATAGACTGGCCGGTGGCATGGGGTTTTGCGATCATCAATTATGTTTGGTGGATCGCGATTGCGTCGGGTGGAACGTTCATCTCCGCCCTGTTTTACCTATTGCGCGTCGAATGGCGAACCTCATTGAATCGTATCGCCGAGACGATGACGGTATTCGCCGCCGCCTGCGCCGGACTTTTTCCAATCCTGCATCTGGGACGTCCCTGGCTATTTTATTGGCTGTTCCCGTTTCCGAACACCATGACTCTATGGCCGCAGTTTCGCAGTCCGTTGCTATGGGACTTTTTCGCGATTCTAACTTATGTCATCTCTTCCGTCTTGTTTTGGTATTTCGGCCTGATCCCCGATCTCGCGACGATGCGCGATTGCGCGACAACCCGCCGCCAGCAGATCGTTTATGGCGTGATGGCTCTCGGGTTCCGCGGCTCGGACAATCAATGGCGGCATTATCACGCCGCCTATGGCGTGCTCGCGGCAATCATGGCGCCGCTTGTCATATCGGTGCATAGCATCGTGGGGTTGGATTTCGCCGGCGCGGCGACCGTCGGATGGCATTCCACGGAATTTCCGCCGTTTTTCGTTTTCGGCGCGTTGCTGTCCGGCTTCGCCATGGTTCTGTTGTTGGCGATCCCGCTGCGACGGCTGTTGGGCTTGGAAGCCTTTATCACCGGCAGGCATTTCGACGCGCTTGGCAAGATGTTGTTGGTGAGCAGCTTGTGTCTCGCCTATGCATATATGATGGACGCCTTCTCCATTTTCTATGGCGGCGACCGCGCCGAAAAAGAACTGTTCATCGACAAAATCAGCGGATCCTACGCCGCGATCTATTGGGCGACCATCCTGCTCAACATCGTAATTCCACAACTCATGTGGTTCCGTCGAACGCGTCAGAATCAATTTCTGACCATATTGATCTGTTTCGGCGTGATCGTCGGCATGTGGTGC
>PLZT01000073.1 GCA_003152255.1 Methylocystaceae bacterium
ATCGCCCGCCAGCTTAACCCTTGACCAAGCCCAACCGCTATAACGCTCCGCTCCTCAACAGATAACTGCTTGTATTCCTTGCCCATATAGCACCCCCACCGATATTATTACACGGTGTTGCACATCATGTTTGAGCCGGCCCTGGTTAGCGCCGTCTTGATTGCTGCCGTGCTTCAATTTATCGTGCCTATGGAGCATTTTTCCGGTCTCCCCGGCCCTGATGCGCCGCCCGCGCCTTGGCCAGCTTGCTCTGCATGTCGCGCATGTTGAAGTCTTCGCCGGTCAATTCCGCGACGATACGGAAAGTCAAGTAATGAAAAATAGAGACCTATTGACACTAGAAATAGCGATCGTCGGCGTTAACTTCATTGGCGCGCTTATCGCTCTCGGCGTTGCTTGTTATTTTCTGAGATAAAAACGCAAAACGGGCCGCCCATACATCCAGGGTCGGCCCGCTTTCCTATCCGGCGATCTCAAGACCACGCGGCAATGTCCATTAGTTTAGTGGAATTGGAAGCCCCAGTCGCCGCCGACGCCATGCTGGCCGCCGACATGCGGGCCGCCGCCCTGAAAGCCGACGCTCTGCTGGCCGTGAGGCCCGGCGTTAGCGGGAACCGCAGCGGCGAGCAGCGTGAAAGCGCACGCTGTGCTGAGTAATGATCTAAATTTCATTGCTAACCCCCTTTGTATGGCTTCTCCACGGATAGCAGGGGAACAACGACGGCGCGGACAAATCACTAGCCGCGCGTCGCGCCAGCGTGCCGTGGATCGGCGATTCTGGCAAGCGCCCGCTCGGACGCTCTCGCATCAACGCTTCATTAACCGCGCGCCGTCAATTTCGCGGCTGGAGCTGTGTTTTGTCGGCTGCCCCGGATTCACGGCTCCACATGGGCCCGGATCGTTTCGCAGTCGATCCGGGCTTTGTCGTTTCATGCTGGCGCGACGGCGGTGACCTTCTTGGCGTGCTGGACAAATGCGCCGGAGACTTTCATTTTCGCGCCGGCTTGTTCGCGTGACTTTTCGCGCGTCTCTGGTGGTAGATTTACCACAACAGACGGCTCCGCCTTCACGCCACGCGGCTGACCGGCGGCTTGTGCTTGTCGCGGCTTTGCCGCCACCGCATAGAGTTTCTCAAGGTCGAGCGCGACCAGCGCTCGCTGGCCGGCATTGAGATAGCGCCAAAAGAAAAGCCCGGCCATTGCTGGCCGGGCTGTATGACGCCTAAAAACCGCACCTAAAAACATCGCAGGTTATAGGCGCGGTTTGTGACGGGCGGTTGACCCAGCAATGGGCGGATTAAAGCGCCCCCAACGCGAAACGGCCCGTCGCTACATCCGCGCTCGGGCCGTCTTCGTCTGCGGATCGTCGAGCGTCGCGTCGAGCGCCCCGTTGTCTCTTTGGGTATACCTCGGAGAGACTGGTTTGTGAGACACTTTTGGCGTCTTAATAGGGTTGTTTTTGACTTATGAAACGCCTCACCATAGCGGGTCTAGAAGCAAATGAGACATAGGGGCGGTCTTTTGTCGCGAGCGTCTATCTCTCACATTTTCCGAAAGGAGGTCGCCAATGCGATTTATTCGTCACGGGGTAGGATCACGTAAGGGAGGGTCGGTTCTCCCCTTGGTGATCTGAACGGCGAGGGCGGAGGCGACGGTCTGACCTTGTAGTCGCTCACGGCAAGCAGTCCTTCAGTCTCCGGCGAACAGGTTTTTGAAGATCGTGCCCTTCAGACTGAGCGAGTTTGTACAAGTTCTCGATTAACTCCAGAACGGCACTTACACGGAACTGTGCAAAGTCTTTGGTAGTTGGTCCATGAGCACCGTGGACGAGTTCGTTTCGAAGATCGCATGCCTTGCGTACATCCGACCAATGAGGTGCCAAGTCACCCGGCAGACGCCTATGTAGACGCGGTTGGACTTCGACCTTCCACGCTTCATGCAACCCCTCAATGTTCGAGCGATAACGGATCGGTCCCTTCTTTGGATCACTGTTGACCTTCCTTTTTTCGTCCTTTCCTTTTGTCACGCCCATCTGGGCGTTCAACTCTTTGGTTCGGCTACACCCAAGGGCAAGTATGGCCCGTCGAAGCGTCCGCTCAAGGTCGATTACGGCGAGGAGCAGCGCGATAGAAGGCTCTCCTTCATTCATCATCCGTATGATCTTCTCGCGGCGTGATGGAACCGGGTCTCGAACGAAGAACATCAAGTCCACCTCCCTTTGATTTGATCAACACGATGATGCGAAGGTTGCTGCCACCGAGGCGGACGAGGAAGACGACCTAACCCGCCATCGCGGCGAAGATCGCTATGTCGTCGCCGCCACCGCGCGCGAGTTCTTGCATCTTGGCGTCGATCCCGGGGGCGATGCGAAGCTGTTCGGCGGTGAGAGCCATTGCCGATTCCTTGCCTTTCGTCGTGGCCGGTCTAAGGCCGCACTACCCCAGCAACCGGACCGGCTGACCGGCGGCCGGCGCGGCCGGAATGCGCCAAAAGCTGCCGTAGTGGCACCAGAGTTGCGCAGCCTGGCAGAGGCAAAATCGCCCTCGGCGTCTATGGCAAAAATTCATTCCGACGGGCTGCCAGGGAGCTTTTGAGCGAAACGATCATCTGAAGCTGTTTATGCCGGGGTCCGCCCGCTTATTGTACTCTGACCGGCATGACCTCCGCCGAAAGCTGCACCGCGTCGCCAAGGCCATAGGCGTAGTAGGCGGGGCGAGAGATGAGGCGCAGGAACAGAAACAGGCGGAAGCGCAGCCTTTTGAAAAGGCTCATCCGCTTGGCCGGAAGCAGGTGCTCATGGGAGACATGGACGATCCATTGCCGCGGATGGGTCGGCAGGTCGATCTCCTTATGCTGCGCCATGTCCGCGAGATACCGCTCAACGTTCGGGTCCTCCATGAAGCCAAAGCGCAGTTGAACGCCGATGACGCAGCCGCGATCCTTGTCTCGGTCGAAGACGGTCACGTGATAGCGGCTTTCGTGGATATAGGGGACTTTGGGGTGGATCACTTCGACGAGGATCAAGTTGCGCGGAAGTATGCCGAAGCGCTCCCATAACAGCCCGACGAGCGCGGGGGCGCGATCGGTGGGATGGCGCACCCGCACCGGCGCCATGATGAGCGCGTTGCGCTCGAGAAACGTTATTCCAGAGCGGTGCAACGCGACGACTTCGGCCATGGTCAGGGTCGAGCGCGCGGCATAGGCTGCAAAGGTCGCCTTGCGCCCCCAACGCCAGGTCGCCATGGTGAGGAAAGCCGCGATGCCGACCGAAAGCGGCACGAACCCGCCTTCCAAAAACTTCACCGAACTCGCGATGAGAAAGGCTCCGTTGACCGCCGTCAACGGACCCCACACAAGAGCCGTTCGCGCCGCGCCCCATCGCCAGTAGCGCCGCGCGATCGCGAACATGGCGAGCGACGTGATCAGCATCACGCCCGCCACCGCGAGGCCGTAGGCGGCGGCCAGAGCCGAAGACGAGCCGAACGCGAGCACCAGCGCGACGCAGCCGAGGTACAGCCCCCAATTGGTGATGGGAATATAGATTTGTCCGGCGTGAGCGCGATGGGTGTGCAGGACGTCGAGACGCGGAAAGAGGCCGAGCCCGATCGCCTGCCAGGTCAGCGAAAAGGCGCCGGAAATGAGCGCCTGCGAGGCGACGATCGTCGCCAGCGTCGCGAGCACGACGAGCGGCAGGAGCAGCGGCGCCGGCGCGAGGCTGTAGAACAGCTTGCCGCCCGCGACCGGCGCGCCGCTGAGGAGATACGCGCCCTGTCCGAGATAGTTGAGCAGCAGCGCGGGAAAGACCACCGCGAACCAGCCGATGCGGATCGGCCGAGCGCCGAAGTGCCCGAGGTCCGCGTACATGGCCTCGCCGCCGGTGATGACCAGAATCAGCGCGCTAAGGATCAGCAGCGCCTCGCGCAGCCCGGCGCGCGTAAGGAAGGCCAACCCATACGTGGGATTGAATGCCGCCAGGATGGCGGGCTCGCGCGCGATCTCGGCCCACCCGAGAGCGGCAATCGTAACAAACCAGACGATCACGAGGGGCCCGAAAATGACGCCGACGCCCGATGCGCCCTTGAATTGGATGGCGAAGAGTCCGGTTAGCAGGGCGACGGTGATCGGCAGGACATACGGTGCGAAGGCTGGCGTGACGACGTCGAGCCCTTCGACCGCCGACAAAACGCTGATTGCCGGCGTGATCATACCGTCGCCGAACAGCAGGCCGGCGCCCAGCATCAACGACCACAGCAGGACCCGTGCGCCCTGGTTCTTGTATCTATAAAGCAGGCCGTAGAGCGCGAAGACGCCGCCCTCGCCATCGTTCTCGGCGCGCAACACCAGCAGCGCATATTTGACCGCGACGATGAGCGTGATCGTCCATATAGTCAGCGAGATCGCGCCGAGCACATTGTCGGGCGTGGGCGCGACGCCAGCGGGCCCCAGAAAAATCTGGTCGATCGCATAAAGCGGCGAGGTGCCGATATCGCCATAGACCACGCCCAGCGCGCCGATCGTCAGCGCCGAGAGGTTCCGGCGCGGGGCGATGGCGGCGTGGGCTTCTCGTCGAAGACTTGGGTCGTTCATCAACGAACACCTCAACTACAATCCCGCGCCGCCGCCCGCCCTCGAGGCAAGCGAATCCACGGCGACGACGCGCTTTTGACGTTCACGTCTCGCACGCGCCGCGGCGTTGAGGCAGATCAACCCCATGCAACCGGACGAAAGAGGATCTGCTAAGCCGGTATTCCCCGGATGAACTTTGGAACGGCGTAGACGATAGCAAACGGCGGGGTTCCCCGGAAGCCACAGGCGAGCTACGCAGTGCTCCTGGCGTTTCGGCCGTCCCCGGCGACCCATCATCAATGTCCGAGTTGGGTCAACTTCACCCGACCGGTCCCCCGCTGAGCAAGTCTGCTCATCCTCAAAAATCGTCCGTGACCGAGAACACCGCATGCTTCGGGTTCGCGCCAAAACCCGGACTTCAAGGCAGAAAGGTCCGCCTCCTGCTCGGATTGGCGGGCAACATTCATAAGGTCAGGACTGCCTACGGCTTTTCTTCGAATTTGAAAGAGATCTTCAATTTCGTGCGGTAGAGTTCGATTTTCCCGTCCTTTATTTGAACGTCCTGTTCGGTAACTGCGGCGACACGCAGATCTCGCAAAGTTTCTGACGCTCGCTCGACCGCGGCTTCGGCAGCAGCCTCCCAGGATGCCGGGCTAGTGCCGATAATCTCAATAACCTTGTAAGCGCTGCTGGCCATGATTTTCCCCTCTTGCAGGCTTGCCACCATCCGCTCGACTGTGGCGTTCCCTTGAGCACCTCAGAGCCGGAGCGCAGCAGGTGTGATGTCGGGCCCAACCAGCCATGCGCCGCTAAAGGACTTGTGTTGTTGCCCCCGGAAAGTCCGAACAATGGTTTGAACTAGTTCAAAGCCGTGGCACGTCAATCGCGGACTTTAATTTCTTCAGGAAAATTGAACGCGCCCCTCTAAAGCTTTGAATAAAGGCATTCAACACTTCTTAGCAGGGGAACTGGATGTCGCCTTCGGGTCATAAACAGCCGACAAACCATGTCCGCGTCGGCGGCAGCTTTTTTCGAAAGCAGCCGTCGCGGCCTCAATTGGCCGCAGGGCAATTCACTGATACCCGCGCCGGAGTTTCCGCTCGGCTTGGCGCTGTATGGCGGCGACCGCCTGCGCTTCGGTCATGTGCCATTCGCCAACCAAGCGCCCGCCGCGCGCGCCGATGCGGCCCCATTCTTTGACGACGGCGAAACCGCCGAACAGGTCGGGCTGCACGTCGAGCCGATAGAAGCGGAGCATGTTGCGCGCCGGATCGATGCGGTGAAGATGCACGGCGTCCATGCTGCGAGCCTCGATATGGTATTCTCTGGCTTACGTTGTAGCTGCACGCGGTCTTCGCCTCGCCTCAAATCGAAATCCGCTCCACCTCGTCGAGGCTCATGTCGTCACGCCGGCGGTCGTAAAGCTGCGTCGTGCGCGTCGAGGCATGGTTCGCCATTTGCGCGGCTTTTTCAAGCGTGCCGCCGTTCTTCAGATAAGCGGGGACGCCCGTGGCGCGAAAGGTGTGGTTGCCGACGCGCGTGGTGATGCCAGCGGACTTGGCGCGCCGCTGAATCATCGCATGGAGGTCGCCCTCGAACTCCGCCAGGCCGCCCAACACCGTGAGCATGAGCCGCCCGCATCGGCGCGGTCGTCGGTATGCGTGTCGAGGACTACTACCCCAACGGCAAGCGCTGGTGGGTGCGGCTGCATGAGAAAGGCGGCAAGCGCCACGAAATGCCGGCGCATCACACTCTCGAAGCCTATCTCGACGCTTATATCGAGGCGGCCGGTCTCCGCGATGGCGGCAAGGCTCCCCTGTTCCGCTCCGCCGCTGGCCGCACCGGCATGCTGACGGACAAACCGATGCACCGTGTCGACGCCTGGCGCATGATCCAGCGCCGCGCCGCCGATCTCGGCACGCGCGTCAAGATCGGCTGCCATACCTTCCGCGCCACGGGCATCACCGCTTATCTTGAAGCCGGCGGCACGTTGGAAAACGCGCAAGCCATGGCGGCGCACGAAAGCCCGCGCACCACCAAGCTCTATGATCGAACGGGTGATGAGATTACGCTTGATGAGGCTGAGCGGATTACGATTTAGTGGATAAAATCTAGCGCTCGGCATCCGCTTGATCTTCTCCGCCGCGATCCGACATCAAGCGTAAATCGCGCGCACATTGCGCGGAGTAAGGAGGCCTAGGATGAAGAAGGCGATGGTGTTGCTGGGCGCGGGGGCGTCCCGGGATTACGGCGCGCCACTGACAGGCGGCTTGACGAACATCATCGAAAGGGAGGTCAAAGCCGACGCCTTCGTGCGGAGCATGGGCGGCGACGCAGCGTTTGACGCGATTAAATCCAAGCTGACCAGCTACCTGAAGGAACCAAGATATCTCAATTTCGAGCAGATTTATCACTGCGCGCACGAGTTGAGGTTCATGTTCTCCCCGACGCCTGGCGCTTTCGACGAGTTCAGGCCGATCCTGCAGCCGTTCCTCTCGAATAGCCTCGGATTGACGCAGAACGCCCTCACAACTCTCGCCGAAAAGATGACGAACGCGATCTACGCGGAAATCTCACGCGTGTGCGACGCGAACACGCTCAGTCTAG
>PLZT01000435.1:0-360 GCA_003152255.1 Methylocystaceae bacterium
ACACGCTGACACGCGGTCAGCTCTACGACACCGCGAGCAACGTGCTTCAGCAGCGGCTTTCGCAGCTCTCCGGCGTAGGGCAGGTGACGATCAACGGCGGCGCTTCCCCGGCCGTGCGGGTGGAGCTAAATCCGACGGCGCTTTATAAATATGGCGTCGGGCTCGAGGACGTTCGCGCCGCGCTGGCGTCGGCCAACGCCAACAGCCNNTATCGCAACGGCAACGCGGTGCATCTCGCCGATCTGGCCGAGATCACCGATTCCGTAGCCGATTTGCGCAACGCCGGCGTCGCGCAAGGCAAGCCGGCGATTCTCGTGACCTTGTTTCGTCAGCCTGGGGCGAACATCATCGAGACGGTCG
>PLZT01000435.1:433-4179 GCA_003152255.1 Methylocystaceae bacterium
TGTATCTGCTTGGCTACAGCCTCGATAATCTGTCGCTGATGGCGCTGACCATCGCGACAGGATTTGTCGTCGACGACGCCATCGTGGTGCTTGAGAATATCTCGCGCCATATCGAGGAGGGCGTGCCCCGACGCGAGGCGGCGCTGCGCGGCGCGCGCGAGGTCAGCTTCACGGTCATCTCGATCAGCATCTCCCTGATCGCCGTCTTCATTCCGCTGTTGCTGATGGGCGGAGTCGTCGGGCGTCTCTTCCGCGAATTCTCCGTGACGCTCTCGATGGCGATTCTGGTTTCGCTGGTCATCTCGCTGACGACGACGCCGATGCTTTGCGCGATGCTGCTCAAATCCAGGCCGCGCGACGCTCGTCCGCGGCGCTCGCTATTTTCAAGAATCGTCGCGGAGTATGGACGCAGCGTCGCCTGGGCGCTGCGCCATCGCGCCTTCATCATGGGGCTGCTGCTGCTCTCGATGTGGCTGACCTACAAGCTTTTCGACGTGATTCCCAAGGGCTTCTTTCCCGAGCAGGACACCGGACGCCTGCAAGGGTCGATCCAGGCGGACCAGAGCATTTCCTTCCAGTCCATGAGCGTCAAACTCGCCGAACTCGTCGACATCACGCAGGCCGACCCAGCCGTCGACGTCGTGACCGGCAACACGGGTTCGGGCAGCGGCGGCGGGGCTGGCTCTACTAACAGCGGCTCGGTGTCCATCCAGCTCAAGCCTTTGTCGGAGCGCACGGAGACCGCCGGCGAGGTCGTGGCGCGGCTGCGGCGCAAATTGAGCAAGATCGCCGGCGCGCGCTTGTTCATACAGCCGGTCCAGGATCTGCGCGTCGGCGGCCGACAGAGCAACGCGCTGTATCAATACACGCTGCAGGCGGACAACTCGGCGGAGCTCTATGAATGGGCGCCGAAGCTCCTTCAGGAGCTGCAAAAGAGCGGCATCGTTCTCGACCTCAACAGCGATCAGCAGCAGAACGGGATCGAAAGCGATATCGTCATCGACCGCGACACGGCCTCGCGGCTCGGTCTCACCCCCGCGCAAATCGACAACACGCTCTACGACGCTTTCGGACAGCGGCAAGTGTCGACGATTTACAGCGATCTCAACCAGTACCATGTCGTCATGGAAGTGGCGCCGCGCTATTGGCAGGATCCAAGCTCGCTGCGGGACGTTTACGTGAGCACCGCCGGCGGCCCGGCCAGCGGATCGGCGCTAACCGTGTTGCCGGCGGGCGCGGTCGTGTCAAAGTCGAGCGCCAATTCCCACGCCAACGCCTCGGCCAATTCCGCGCGAAACTCGCTTACGAACGCCATCGCCAATTCGGGCAAGGGCAGCGCGTCATCCGGCGCCGCCGTCAGCACGGCCATCGAGACGATGGTGCCCTTGACCAGCTTCGTAAGCTACAAGCGCGGAAGCACGGCCCTGGCCATCAACCATCAGGGACCGTTCGTCGTATCGACAATCTCATTTAATTTGGCGGTCGGAAGGTCGCTGAGCGAGGCGGCGGCCGAGATCGACCGGGCCATCGCCGAAATCCGCATGCCGACGAGCGTACGCGGAAGCATGCAGGGCACCGCGGGGATATTTCAGAAATCCTTGAACAGCGAACCCTTGCTAATCGCGGCGGCGCTGGTCGCCGTTTATATCGTCCTCGGCATTCTCTATGAGAGCTACATCCATCCGATCACCATATTGTCGACGCTTCCGTCCGCCGGCGTCGGGGCGCTGCTGGCGTTGCTTATGTGCGATACGGAGTTCAGCCTCGTCGCTTTCATCGGCGTTATTTTGCTGATCGGCATCGTCAAGAAAAACGCGATCATGATGATCGATTTCGCGCTTGAAGCGCAGCGCGTTCAAGGGCTGAGCGAGTATGACGCGATCTTGCAGGCCTGCCTGCTGCGTTTTCGTCCGATCATGATGACCACGGCGGCCGCGATTCTCGGCGCCGTTCCGCTGGCGTTGAGTTACGGCGATGGCGGAGAGATCAGGCGCCCGCTGGGCATAGCGATCGTTGGCGGTCTCGTGGTCAGCCAGTTGCTCACGCTCTACACCACGCCCGTTCTCTATCTGATCTTCAGCGATCTGCGCGATTTCATCGTCGGCTTGCGGCGTCCGCGCTTCCTTGGCCGATTTGCGCGATGAGCCGCGAGGCGCGTCCGCCGGTTTCGCCTCGCAAAGCAGGGCAAAACAATAGACTCTAGCCGAGCGAACCGTCACCGGAAGGATAAAAGGGATGAACACCGCGACATCTGGAAGTCTTACCGAGCGGCATCTGACGCTGTTCGGCGCCATCGTGCATAGCTACGCGCGTTACGAGCTTTTGATGCAGCGGATCATGGCCAGGGCGATCGGCGCGGACGGCTCTGCCGTGATCCTCCTCACGAGGACAATGACGTTCACCCAAAAACGCGACGCATTGCTGGCTCTGCTGCGGCATCGCCGCGTCCCGCTCGATCAGGTCGACGCGATCCGCGATTGCCTGAAGCTGCCTTCAAGAATGCGGACGCTTTGCGACGACATCAGGCACTCGGACTGGACGGCCGGCGCATCGAAGGATTCGATTCAGCCCGCATGGATTTTCAACCGTCCGACGACGATCAAGGCCTTGCACAGGACGCCGGACACAAGCTCCGCGGATTTCATGGAGGACGACGACGACAGGACCGAATACACCCTCGACGAACTCGCGGTGATCGCCGAGAATCTCGCCGAAAACTACGCGGCCTTTCACGATTTCGTGAGCGAGACACATTTGATCGAAGGCGGCGAAGACGGCGCGGGCTAGCGCCCTTACCGCCCGCATGGACGCATGCGGACGGTAAGAATCGTTGGAGCAAGTTCCGACCGAAAAAGTCTGTCGACTTTTCTAAGAACTTGCTCCAGGGGCGTTATTCGACGCGCATGATGACCGGCGGCTTCCAACCGCCATTAAGGGCTTCCTGCTTCGGCCAATACAGCCGCATGACCATGTAGATCGGGCCATTGGAAGCCGGCAGCCAGTTTGATTCCTTGTCCGCGCCGGGTGTGTCCTTCTGCACATAGATGGTCACCGAGCCGTCCGCGTTTTTCTTCAGGTCCGGCAGCATCGGGGAGTTGATCAGGTAGCGGTTGATCGGGTTTTCGATCAGGAGCTGGGTCTTTCCGTCATACATCGTCACCGACCAGAAGGCGTTCACGGGCGGAAGGCCGCCGGCTGGGAAGGTGATCGTATATTTGTGCTTCTTGCCGTCCAGCCTATCGCCATTGTTGTCGGCGACCGCCAGCGGATATAGCGCCTCGTCGGCGTCGTTTCCGTAAATGCCCGCGAGCGCGGCGGCGGCGCGCAGCGCATAGTCGCCGTCAAAAAAGGCCCGGTCGCCAAACGCCGCCCCAATCCGCCAGCCGTTCACGACGCGACCAATGCTAGCGCGGCGCTGAACGATTTCTTTGTAGCCTTCCTTGATGCCCAGACCTTGCAGCAGGCGACGCTCCAGCGACAGCTTGGAAAAATTATATGGCTTGCCGGGCGATATTCCGATTTCAGCGAATTGCGCCCGCAATGGCTTTTCCACCTCCGCCGGACCCGTCGCCGGAGTGAACTGCATCAGAAAGTTCAGGTACGAGAAAGCGTCGGTCTTGAAGGCGTCCATCGTGAATTTAGGGAAGGGCGTCGGCAAAGGGCGCGGCGCGGGATGACCCAAAAACTGGGAAAGGCTTTGCGCCTTGTATTGCGCCTGAATTTTTTTGGCTCTTCTGCAATTTTTG
>PLZT01000560.1:0-4033 GCA_003152255.1 Methylocystaceae bacterium
GAAAAACACGCAATGCGGAATTGCGTCCGCAATCAGGGCGCGAATAAAATCAGCAATGCGCGTCGGTCGAGTGAATAAGACGGGTTAGCGACGCTTTCCTGTCTGAAAGATGAACGAGCGATACATGCGGCGTTCATATCCGTTCAACTAGGTTGATGTTGTCTTCGGAAAGTAAGCGGGCGATCGAGGCTCGCGGCAACCGATGGTTAACCGGGAGAGCCAGATGTCTTCGAATACCGTCAAAGTAATAGCCGCGGCGGCGCTGATCGGCGCTTTGTCGTCCGCGCCGGCATTCGCCGACGGCTGGGGACGCGGCGGCGGATATTTTTGGGGCCCGGCCGCGGCCATCGGCCTCATCGGCGGCGTCGTCGCCGGCAGCGCCCTCGCCGCCGCTCAGCCGGTATATCCCGGTGGCTATGGCGTCTACGCCGAACCCGAGCCGACTTGCTATTTCGCGCGCCAACCCGTGGTCGATGGCTGGGGCAATCTTATCAGCTATCGCCGGGTGCGCGTCTGCGAGTAGCGCGCCGCCGAGTTCCCCTCCGCGTCGTGCGACACCCGTCGCCCATCTTCCCTTCCCGCCCGCGAGGCGACGGGTTTTGGCCTCCCGGACTCCCTCCGGGAGGCCTTTTTTGTCATAGGCGTCGCAGACTCAGCGGCTTGCCTTCCTTGGCGTTGCGGCGCCAGACGCCGTCCGGATGGTGTTCGAAGTAGGTTTTATGCCCCTTGCGCGCCGTCAGGGCCAAGCGGCCCCGCTCCAGCGACCAGGCCACCGGGTCGAAAATGACCACGCCGTTATCGCGGCACGCGGGGGCGAGCTGCGCCTTGTAGCCGCCCGCGGCGGGTCGCGCCTCCAGCGTCAGCATGCAGCCGGTGTCCCGATCCTCGGCGCGCAATATCCCGTAACGACCGGCCACGTCGCCGGTCCGCAATTCCGCGGCCGTCGCGGTCAGGGAAGACAGAAGCAGGGCGGCGATCCCAAAGCCGCGCCGCCAGAAACCAAATCCAAGGGAAATACCGCCTCGTAACGAAGGGGAAGTGAGCGTCATCGAGAGTCTGCTCCGTGAAAGCTTCTGAATTGGAACCGCATTGTGCCCTGTTCGGAGGCGGCGGCCAAGGGGTAGAATAGCCCGGTCATGGGCGCGTGTCCGCGCCACTCTAAACTTAGGCGGCTGCCTCGCGACAAAGGGACGCAACGCCGCCAGGACGCTTTGCCCGCCGAGCCGGGTCGTTTAGATTAGCGGGCCAATGCTTTACGCCCGCTCTTTCGCGAGCGCCAACGACGAGACGCGCATGAATTCCGCTTCCCTGGCGCTCGCCGAACGCGCCGCGCCGCGCTACACGAGCTACCCGACCGCGCCGCATTTTTCCGCCGCCGTCGGTTCCGAGCAGGCGCGCCAATGGCTCGGCGAACTGTCCGACGCCGCAACACTCTCGCTTTATTTCCACGTCCCTTTTTGCGCGGAGATTTGCGCCTATTGCGGCTGTCACACCAAGGCGCTGCGACAGGAGGCGCCGCTGACGGTCTATAAGGAAACGCTGCTGCGCGAGATCGAACTCGTCGCCGCCGCGACAAGAGCCCGGCGCGTCGTCAGCATCCATTGGGGCGGCGGCACGCCCGGGATGTTGGGGCCGGCTCGATTCCTGGAAATCAGCGAGAGCATCGCGCGGCATTTCGATGTCGGCGCCCACACCGAACATGCGATCGAGCTCGACCCGCGCCTGCTGGCCGAGCCGCTGGTCGAGGCGCTGGCGCGCGCCGGCGTCAATCGGGCCAGTCTCGGCGTGCAGGATTTCAATCCGCATGTGCAGGAGGCGGCCGGGCGCGTCCAGCCATACGAAACTGTCGCCCGCGCCGTGGAGCTATTGCGCCGTGGCGGCGTCGAGGCGCTGAATTTCGATCTGATGTACGGTCTGCCTCATCAGACGCGCGAGGATGTCGCGCGCACGGCCGCGCTGGCGGCGGGGCTCGCGCCGGCGCGGCTCGCGGTGTTCGGCTACGCCCACGTGCCCTGGTTCAAGACGCATCAAAAGCTGATCGACGCGGCGGCGCTGGCTGACGCGGCCGAGCGTCTCGCCCAGGCCGAGGTCGCGCGCGAAACGCTGGAGGCGGCTGGCTATGTGTCGATCGGCCTCGATCATTTCGCCCTGCCGGACGATCCGCTGACCCGCGCCGCGCGGGAAGGGCGGATGCGTCGCAATTTCCAGGGCTACACGACGGACGCCGCCGACGCTCTGCTGCCGTTCGGCGTTTCCTCGATCGGACGGCTGCCGCAAGGATATGTCGGCAACGCCGCCGATACCGCCGGCTGGCGGCGCTCGATCGAAGCCGGGCGCTTCGCCACGACGCGCGGCCTCGCCTTCACGCCGGAGGACATTGCGCGTGGCGCCGTGATCGAGCGGTTGATGTGCGATTTTTCCGTCGATTACGGCGAGCAAGCGCGGGCCCATGGCTTCGCGCCGGACGCCTTCGACGCCGCCGCACCGGGTCTTGAGGCGCTGGTCGCGCAAGGGCTGGCCGAAATTTCGGGGCGGCGCGTCGCGATGACGCCGGCGGGGCGACCATTTGTCCGTCTGGCGGCGGCGGCCTTCGACGCCTATTTGGAAAGCGGCGTCGCGCGCCATTCGGCGGCGGTGTAGCCGCGCGTTTCGGGGGCGCTTTAAGGAGACCGCTCATGTCGCCGCTCACGGTCTTTCTCGCCAAGCTGCTTGGCGCGGTGCTGCTGACCATGGCCGCCGCGATGGCGGCGCGCGGACCGGCCATGGCTCAAACGGCGAAGCGGATGACGTCCGACCCCGGCATGGTGATGATTGGGGGAGCCATGCGTGTCGGCCTGGGACTGGCGATGGTGATCGGCCATGACGTCTGGACCGGCGGCGCGCTTCCCGTCGCGGTGACGCTATTCGGTTGGGCGCTCTATTTCAGCGGATTGCTGCTGCTGTTCGCCTCGCCGGAAAGGCTGATCGCTATGGTCGAGGGCATGAAGCTGGAACGCAATCTGCCGGTCTACGCCCTCGGCGTCGGTCTCGTGGGGCTTTATTTCCTCGGCGCGGGGTTGATCGGTTAGGCGTGGCGCCAGAGCCCAGTTTTCGGCCCCGGTTCCGCGATGCGCTTGGAAAGGCGCGCGGCGCGCGTTAATCCTACGTTCGATCCGACTCCATTTCGAAAGCGTCCCATGATCACGCTCTATTGTTTTCGCCGCGCTCCCGGCCTGCCTGATATCAGCCCCTTTGTCGTGAAGGCGATGCTGCTGCTCAAACTCGCCGGGCTGGACTATGAAGAAAACCGCAACGGTTTCGCCAAGGCGCCCAAGGGCAAGCTGCCCTATATCGACGACGAGGGAACGCTGGTCGCCGATTCCACTTTCATCCGCTGGCATATCGAAAAGACTCGCGGCGTCGATTTCGACGCGCATCTGACGCCGGAACAGCGCGCGGTCGGCTGGGCGGTCGAAAAAATGTGCGAGAATCATCTCTATTGGATTCTGGCGCGCGGGCGCTGGCTCGACGACGCCAATTTCGCGCGCGGACCGGCCAAGATATTCGAGGCGGCCCCGGCGTTGATGCGGCCGGCGATCAAGTGGATGGTGCGCCGTAAGATCGCCAAATCGCTGCATCTACAGGGCATTGGCCGCCATGGCGGGGAAGAGGCGGCCGCGCTTGGCGTCAAGGACGTGGAGACGCTGGCGACGTTGCTTGGCGACAAGCCCTATCTCTTCGGAGACGCCCCTTGCGGCGCCGACGCTACGGTGTTCGCCTTCGTCGCCGGCGTGCTCTCGCCGTCCTGGGAGTCGCCGGTGCGCGACGCCGCGGCCGCGAAGCCCAATCTCGTCGCTTACCGCGACCGCCTCATGAGCAAATATTTTCCCGACATCGCGTGAGGCGGCGGGCAAGGCGATAAAAAGCCCGGCCGCCATGGAAGGCGCCGGGCCATTTTGCTTTTTTCCGCGGGGTCGGCTTAGCCGACGATCTCGTTGCCGCTGAAAAACTGCGCGATTTCAATCGCGGCGGTTTCCGGCGCGTCGGAGCCGTG
>PLZT01000560.1:4059-9691 GCA_003152255.1 Methylocystaceae bacterium
ACGGCGTAGAAGGTTTCCGCCTGCTGGCGCGTCAGATGCACGCGCTTTTGCGCGACGATGCGCAGTCCCGCGGCTTCGATCAGCGCATTGACGGCGCCGGTGATGTTGCGCCGCGTCGCGTCGGGCTTGAGGATGGAAAAAGTGCGTTCGATCGCCATGGGCGCGCCGTCTCATTCGTTGGAGTTTCAGGAAAAGCTGGAGCGCCGCGCTTATAGCGGGCGCCTCGCGCATGGGCAAGGCTAACGATAAACGGCGGCTATCCCGAGAAAATCGCTGGCGAGCAGGCTGGCGCCGCCGACCAGCGCGCCATCGACGTCGGTGACGCTCAGCAACTCCTTGGCGTTCGACGGCTTGATCGATCCTCCGTAAAGGATTCGCGCGCGCGCGCCCTTGCCATCGCCGAGCAAGGCGTCGAGCCTTTCCCGCGCGAAGCCGTGCATTTTCGCCACGTCTTGCGGCGTCGGCGTCAGCCCGGTGCCGATGGCCCAAACGGGCTCGTAAGCCAGCACGAGACGCTCCGGCGCGACGCCCGCTGGGATCGAGCCGGCGATCTGGCTCGCGACAATGGCCTCGGCCTCGCCGGCTTCGCGCTGCGCCCGCGTTTCGCCGACGCAGATGATGGGGCTCAATCCGGCCTCCAGCGCCGCGAGCGCCTTGGCCCGCACCAGCGCGTCGCTCTCGCCATGGTCGGCGCGCCGTTCGCTGTGACCGACAATGACGAAGGCGGCGCCGGCGTCGGCCAGCATTGGGGCCGAAATATCGCCGGTATGCGCGCCGCTCGCTTGCGTATGACAGTCTTGCCCGCCCGAAAAAATTCCGGCCGGCGCGGCGATGGCGGCGGCCGCGGCCAGAAGCGTCGCCGGGGGGCAGATCAACAGATCGAGTTTTTCGCGCAACGTCGCATCGTAGCCCTCGGCGGTGCGTTCGATCTGAGCGAGCGCAGCGCGCAGGCCGTTCATTTTCCAATTGCCGGCGAGCAGCGGGCGGCGTTCGAACGACATGAAAAGCTCCGGGAAGTGGGTTCCTGACCCGACAAAAGCGCGAAACGGAGTAATCAATCTCCGATTCGCGATTCTTCCACTTTAGCGTCTGCTCAATGCTGGCGCTTGCGCTTCTTCTCCATATCCAGGGATTTTCCGACGATATGTTTGTCGCGGCCGATCACATGGGCGCTGGACCCGACGATCAGCGGGTCGGGGCCGGTGAGAATGTGATGATCCTTATTGGGATAATCGAGACTAGCCAGGAAATGCTGCATGCAGTTGAGCCGCGCGCGCTTTTTGTCGTCGGACTTGATCACCACCCAGGGCGCGTCGGCCGTGTCGGTGAAAAAGAACATCGCCTCCTTGGCCTCGGTGTAATCGTCCCATTTGTCGATCGAGGCGCGGTCGATCGGCGAAAGCTTCCACTGCTTGAGTGGATCGGTCTCGCGCGAGCGGAAGCGTCGCACCTGCTCGTCTCGCGTGACCGAGAACCAGTATTTGAACAGGTTCATGCCGGAGTTGACCAACATGCGCTCGAGATCGGGACATTGCCGCATGAAGTCGAGATATTCATTGGGCGAGCAGAAATTCATCACGCGCTCGACGCCGGCCCGGTTATACCAGGAACGGTCGAAGAACACGATCTCGCCAGCGGCGGGGAGATGCTCGACGTAGCGTTGGAAATACCATTGCGTGCGTTCGCGCTCGGAAGGTTTTTCAAGCGCCACCACGCGCGCGGCGCGGGGATTGAGATGCTCCATGAAGCGTTTGATCGTGCCGCCCTTGCCGGCGGCGTCGCGGCCCTCGAACAGCACGACGATGCGTTGGCCAGTCTCCTTTACCCAGTTCTGCGCCTTCAGCAGTTCGACCTGGAGCGCCTGCATATGCTGGAGATAGAATTTTTCGCTGAGCCTTGAGCGATAAGGGAATTCGCCGGTCTCGAAAGCATGACGGATGGTCTCGGAATCGGCGCGCCTATGGCGGCGCTCGGCGACCTCGTCGCCAGCGCCATCCGGGCGTTGCGGCGCCGCCGGTTCGGGACGCGCGACGGGAGGGGTCTGACCTTGCGCGCTGGCGCCCTCGGCGGGATTCACAAACACTTCGTCCATTCTCGATCGACCTTTCGTGAAGTACGCCGCGAGTCGCGGGAAATTCCAGCAGTTTCGCGTTATTATGACAGTCTTGCAACTGCGCAAATCGACGCGGGCCAAGCCGGTGGGGGCGGAGGGCGCGGATAAGTGTTGACCTTGCGCGCGCGGCGCCGGAAAAGGCGCCTACTCGCGAAGGGGGCGGATCCCCGCCCAGGCTTCAAAAATCGGCCGCCGAGCCATGCGACGCAAAGGTCACGGACGGGAACCCATGGGAATGAAGCGCGCAGATGCGTTGTCGAGGGCCGGGGCCGCCGCGGTCGCAGCTCCCCTTGGCATGGCGGCGCTGGCCTTGCTTCTTTGTCTCCCGGCGCGGCCGCTGCTGGCGCAGGGCGCGGCGCAGACGGTTTCGCCGCCGGCCAGCGCCGCTCCGCGGGCCGCTCCCGCGGCGCCGGCTGCTCCAGCGCCTCAACTTGGAGCGCCGGTTCCCTTGGCTCCCAGTTTTTCGCCCACGCCGCCCGCCGCCGCGCCCGCGAGCCCCGCCGAAGGGGCGACCGCGCCCGCGCCGGAGGCAGCGCTCGCGAAACCAAAGCCCAAACCTAAACCCAAGCCCGCTCCCCCGCGCGAAACCGCGCTTTCGGACGACCCCACTCCGGTCTTGCAGCCCGAGACCTTCTTCGCCACGTCGAAGGCGTCCGAACGTTACGCCACGATCGCGGATTCCGGCGGCTGGCCGAAGGTCGGCGTCGCGCTGCATCCGGGCTCCAAAGGCCCCGCCGTCGCGGCCTTGCGCCGCCGTCTCGGCGCCGAGGACGATGCTATTTCCGGCGCGAGCCCGGTTTGGGACAACGCGCTGACCGCCGCGGTCAAGCGCTTTCAGTTTCGCATGGGCTTGCGCCAGACCGGCGATGTCTCCGGCGCGACCCTGCGCGCGCTCGACGTGCCCGCCGCGACGCGCTTTCGCCAACTGGCCTCCAGCGCGCAGCGGTTGGCGGGCGTCGATTTCCCGTTTGGACCGCGTTATGTCGTCGTCAATATTCCGTCGACGGCGGTCGACGCGGTGGAGAACGACCGCGTCGTGCGCCGCTACGCGGCGATTGTCGGCGATGTCGAGCATCACTCTCCAGAGGTCATGGCGAAGATCGTCGCCGTCAACATCAACCCGACCTGGACCGTGCCGAGCTCGATCATCAAGAACGAGATCGCGCCCAAGATGCTGAAAGACCCCGGCTATCTTTCGCGCGCGCGCATTCGCGTGCTCGACAATCATGGCGATGAAATCGACCCGCGCGCCGTCAACTGGTCGAGCGAGAAGGCGCTGAACTACACGCTGCGCCAGGACAGCGGCGCCGGCAACTCGCTAGGCTCGATCCGTATTTCAATGCCTAATCCCTACGCCGTTTATATGCACGACACGCCGTCGAAAAATCTGTTCGCGAGCGACTACCGCTTTTTGTCGCATGGCTGCGTGCGCGTGCAGGGCGTGATGGATCTCGCCGCCTGGCTGCTGGAAGGCGCGGGCGGCCATTGGGACAAGGACACGATCACGCGCAAGATCGCCAGCGGCGAGCGCGAAGAGGTGCGCCTTCCCCAAGCGGCGCCGGTGGTGTGGGTCTATATGACGGGCTGGGCCTCGGCCGACGGAACCGTGCATTTCCGCGACGACGTCTATGGCGTCGACGAGGTGGGCGGGCAGGCGGAGCAATAGGGTTTCGCGAAGCGCGTCGCGGCTCGCTCCTCCGCCGCGGCGAGCGTCCGGCGAACGCGCCGCGCTCATGCCTTATTGCGCCCTGGGCCAAATGTCGGCATGAAGGGGCCAGATTTTTCCACCCCGGCCTTAAGAGCGACCATCATGACCACAGCGACGCACACCGACACCGCCAACTGGCTCTCCGACGCCCATGCGGCGCTTAAAGCCGTCGAGGCGCTTTACGGCGAGGCGCTGGCCTCCGTGCGGGCTCGGGTGAGCAAGGACGGCAAGCTGTCGGCCGAGTTGATCGAGGCGGATCAGCACGCGGCTCATGGCCTCTCCTGGTTCGCCACCTATAAGCAGGGCCTCAGCGAACTCGTCCATTACGCCGAGCGCCTGTCGGCCGAGGGCGCCTACGGCGAGACCGAGCAGCTTTTGACCCGGATCGGCTTCGCCGAGTTTCTGGCGCAAGTGTTCGGCGGCATTCCGATGAGCCAGGGCGAGATCGTCCGGCTTTCCGACTTTGGGCTGTCCTGCGAACAGATCGCCGCGCGGCGCAACGACGCCATGACCCGGCTCGTGCTCGAAGGCAATACGCCGGCCAACCGCGCCCGCCTCGCGGAGCTGATCGACCATCACGAGGCGGCGGAAACCATCGGCGCGACCGGACTCGACGACACGCTTGAGGCGATCCGCTCGGAAATGCGTAAATTCGCGGCTGACAATGTGACGCCCTTCGCGCAGGAATGGCACGCCAAGAACCAATATATCCCGCTCGACGTCATCACCGGCCTCGCCGATCTCGGCGTCTTCGGCCTGACCATTCCCGAGGAATTCGGCGGCTCCGGCATGGGCAAGATCGCCATGTGCGTCGTCTCCGAGGAGCTGTCGCGCGCCTATATCGGCGTCGGCTCGCTCGGCACGCGCTCCGAGATCGCCGGCGAATTGATCCTCGTCGGCGGCACGCAGGCGCAAAAAGAGAAATATCTGCCGAAGATCGCCTCGGGCGAAATCCTGCCCACCGCCGTCTTCACCGAGCCTAACAATGGCTCGGATCTCGCCGGCCTGCGCACCCGCGCCGCGCTGGATGGCGGCGTTTACAAGGTTACTGGAAACAAGACCTGGATCACCCATCCGGTGCGCGCCGACCTGATGACGCTGCTCGTGCGCACCAATCCGAACGAGAAGGGCTACAAGGGCCTCTCCATGCTGCTGGCCGAAAAGCTGCGCGGCACCGACGAGAATCCCTTTCCCGCCAAGGGCATGACCGGCGGCGAGATCGAAGTGCTCGGCTATCGCGGCATGAAGGAGTTCGAGATCGGCTTCGACAATTTCGAGGTCCCGGCGGAGAATCTTTTGGGCGGCGTCGAGGGCAACGGCTTCAAGCAGTTGATGGAGACCTTCGAATCGGCGCGCATCCAAACGGCGGCGCGGGCGCTCGGTGTCGCGCAATGCGCGCTGGATCTCGGTCTGCGCTACGCCAAGGAGCGCATCCAGTTCGGCAAGCCGCTGTTCTCCTTTCCGCGCGTGTTCGGCAAAATCGTCAGCATGGCGGTGGAAATCCATGTCGCGCGCCAAATCACCTATTTCGCCGCGCGAGAGAAGGATGAAGGCAAGCGCTGCGACCTCGAGGCCGGCATGGCCAAGCTGCTCGGCGCGCGCGTCGCCTGGGCGGCGGCGGACAACGCCTTGCAAATCCATGGCGGCAACGGCTTCGCGCTGGAATATCCGGTCTCGCGCGTGCTCTGCGACGCGCGCATCCTCAATATTTTCGAGGGCGCGGCGGAGATTCAGGCGCAGGTGATCGCGCGGCGTTTGCTGGAGGGGTGAGCGGGGCGGAAGCCTCGTGCTGGCGTTATGGCCATTTCACG
>PLZT01000266.1:0-3697 GCA_003152255.1 Methylocystaceae bacterium
AGCCGATCCTCGGCGAGGACGCGGAACAGCGGCAGCGCCGTGCGTCGCCCCGCTCCCGCCGCCAGCGCGCGGGTGAGCTGCTGCACCAGCGCGGTGATGAACACGGTTTTGCCCGAGCGCGACAGGCCCGTCACGCCGAGCCGCAGGCGTCCGCCGGAGAGAAACTCCGCGAAGCTTTCGGCGGCTATCCGCGTTTCAAACAGAAGGTCGGATAATTGCGACACGTGTGCTCGGTCCAGTCTGAAGACGCGCTTGGTGTAACCCCCCGCGCGCGGTTTGGGTAGAGCGCGGCAAGGCCCGAATGCGCTGATGTGGAGACCAACGCGCCGTTTCGCCCATAAAAAAGCCCGGCCAGACGACCGGGCTTTTCGGTTTGCGTGAAAACCGATCAATATTTGGCGAGGACCGGGGCCGGAGCCGACGAACCGAAATGATAGTTAAGACCGGCGCGGACCACATGGCCGTTGAATTGCGCGCTGGTCTGGCTCGCGCCGTAACCCGTTCCGCGCTCGCTATAGAGCTGCAAAGGTCCGCCGATCGAGACCAAACCAAGATCGTAATAGAGATATTCCACCTTGGCGCTCCAATTGCGAGCGAACATCCACTCCAGGCCGGCGCCGGCGGTCCAGCCGACCTGACTGCTCGAGGCGGCGACGCCGATGTATGACTCGCCGACCACCACGCCGGCGCCTTTGGTTTCCGTGCCGAGAAACGACGAGCTCAGACTGGTTCCGCCATAGGCGAGGCCCCCGGTCGCGTAAAGGAGCAAGCTCGGCGTGGCCAAATAGCCGACGCGCCCGCGCAGGGTGCCGAGATAGTTGAGGCTCCGCGAGACGGCCACGGAGCCGAGCAACGTGTGACCCGGGGCGAGAACGCCAGGCGCGGCGCTCGCGAAGGACGAACCGCCGCCGTCGCCGGCGACGCCTTGGATGTCCGTCTCGACGCCCGCGACGATGGTCGGCGCGAGCTGCCAGTTGCGGCCGATTTCACCGCCGCCGATGAAGCCGGCAAAATTGCCGTCGCCGGTTCCGGAACCTGTCGCCGAGAGCGCCGCCGCGTCGACGTTCGAGCTAAGCGCGCCGGCCGCCACGTAGATGTTGTTGTCGCCGCCGAACGTGCCGCCGGCGTTGAGACCGAGATAGAAGCCGGTCCAGTTGGAGACGGGCGCCGGAGCGAAATAGGGCGGCGGCTCCGGAGGCAGGGGCGGCGGCTCCCTGCTGGAAGGAAGATCGGAGGCGAGAGCCGGTCCGGCGGAAATCGCCAAGGCGATCGCGCTGGCGCCGAGCGATAATCTCTTCAAAGCTTTAGCTCCTCGTGAACTTGAACACGCGACGCCTTCCGAGCGCTACTCGAACTCCAACAACCGAATCACTGTTTGTTAACCACTTTTTCGGGATATAGCGTGATTCGTCCGTGGCTTCCATCGAGGCGACGCGAGCGTCCGCGCGTTTGGAATCACCCGAAAAGCAAAAACGGGGTGCGCGCCAGAAATCAGGCTTCCGCCTCGGCGAATCGATAGCCGGCGCCAAGCTCCGTCAGGATCAGCCGCGGATTCGCCGGATCGTCCTCGATTTTGCTCCGCAACTGGCCGATGAAGACGCGCAGATATTGCGAATCGTCGCGATGCGCCGGACCCCAGACGGCGGTGAGCAGCTGCCGATGGGTGAGCAGGCGCCCGTCGCCACGCGCCAGAATCGCCAGCAATTCATATTCCTTGGGCGTCAGCTTCACCGGCGCGCCCTGCTTCGTCACCAGGCGACGCGCGAGGTCGATCACCAGCCCGCCGCGCTCGACCCGCTCGATTTTTCCGGTCTCGCGGGCGGCGTGGCGCAAGGCGGCGCGCAGCCGCGCCATGAGCTCGCCGATCGCGAACGGTTTTTCCACATAGTCGACGGCGCCGGCGTCGAGCGCCGAGATTTTCTCGGCCTCGCGATCGCGCGCGGAGAGCACGACGATCGGCGCCTTCGAAAAGGCCCCGGCTTGCGTGATGACCGACTTGCCGTCCATGTCCGGCAGACCGAGGTCGAGCAGCACGAGGTCGGGCGCGCGCGAGGCGATGGCGTGCAGCGCGCTCCGGCCCGTTTCCGCCGACAGAACTTCATAGCCGCAAGCCGTCAGCGCCGGGCGCAGACAGCGCAGAATTTCCGGCTCGTCGTCGACGACAAGAATGCGCTCGCCGTTCATTTTTCCGCTCCCCGCGCTTCGGCCGCTGGAAACCGCAGGACCATGCGCGTGCCCCGTCTGCGCAGCGCGGGGCTTTGCGCCGCTATGGAGCCGCCCATCGCCTCGACGAGGCCGCGGCAGATCGAAAGCCCGAGACCGGTTCCCGCCTTGCGGCCGTCGGGGCGTCCGCCCCGATAAAATTTCTCGAAAATGCGTTCGAGGTCGCTTGCCTTCACGCCGGGGCCCTCATCGGTGACCGTCACGACGACGTCTCCGCCCTCCCGGCGCGCATGGACCGCGACAGCCGCGCCGCCGCCGTATTTATTGGCGTTGTCGAGCAGATTGAACAGCACCTGCTGCAGCAGATTCGCATCGGCGCGGATAAAGGGCAAGTTCGGCGCGACGCTGATGGCGATTTTCGTTTCGGCGAAGGCCTTGCGGGCGCGCTGCGCCGCGCCGCGAACGGCGTCGGCCACGTCCACCCAGTCGCGGCGAACCTCCAGCGCGCCCGCCTCGATGCGCGACATATCCAGGAGATTCTTGACGAAGCGCGAGAGCCGGCCCGCCTCCTCTTCGATCGAAGCGAGCAGATCCTGACGGTCCGACGCCGACATCTTATCGCCGAGTTCGCGCAGGCTGGTGACGGCGCCGGTGATCGAGGCCAGCGGCGTGCGCAGATCGTGCGACAACGACGACAGCAGCGTCGTGCGCAGCTTCTCGTTCTCCTCGAGCGCGGCGGCGCGGATCGAATGCTCCATCAACTGCGCGCGGTCGATGGCGATGGCGGTCTGATCGAGAATGGACGACAGTGTGCGGTCGTCCTGCGGCGAAATCGGCTCGTCGCCGCGCTTCGGCTGAACGCCGCACACGCCGACGACGCCGCGCGGCGTGACCAGCGGGCGAAACTGGAATCGCACATTCGGCAAGGTTCCGGTGCGCCAGCCGGCGGGCTCGGCCTTTTCGAAGGCCCAGCGCGCCGCACCCATTTCCCCGACTTCCAGCGCATCGATGGGCGGCCAGGCGGCGGCGAGGCGCAGTTCGCCTTCGACGGGCGCGAGCGTCACCACGCATCGCGCCTCCAGCGCCTTTTGCGCCTGCGCCGCCGCCGTCCAGGCCACGTCGTCGAGCGTGGCGGCGCCGGAAACCTTACGCGAAAATTCGAACAAGGCGCGCGCGGAGTCGATGCGCTGGGTCATGTGCAACGAATGTTCGCGCACGCGGCCGGCCAGCAGGCCGGTGATGACGGCGACGACGAGAAACACCAGCAGCGCGAGGATCTCTTGCGGCTCCGAGATCGAAAAATCATAGAGCGGTTCGACGAAAAAATAATCGAACGCGAAAAAGGAGAGCACGGCCGCCGCGATCGCCGACCACAAGCCAAAGCGCAAGGCGCAAAAGATCACCGCGACGAGAAAAATCATCGACAGATTTGGCAAGTGCAGCCAGTGCTCGAGCAACAGGCCAGCGCCGACGGCGGCGGCGACGGAAAGCGCCGCGGCGCCGACCCCGCCCGCCAGCGACAGCGGCGAAGGCG
>PLZT01000266.1:3729-47005 GCA_003152255.1 Methylocystaceae bacterium
GGCGCCAAGACGCTCGGCCAGGCGCAGCGCGTCGTCGACGCGCTTCACGCGCGCGACATCCGTCTCCTCCTGGCCGGGCCGTTCGACGAAAACCGCGGTCCATTCCGCGTTGAGGCCGGTCGCGAGACGCGCGCCGGCGCGCACGACGCTATCGGAAGAAAAATCCGCGCCGACGCAGACCAGCAGTCGTTCGGTGGTCGCCCACGGGCCTTCGATCGCGTTCTGGCGGAGATAATCGACCATCTGATCGTCGACGCGCTCGGCGGTGCGGCGCAAGGCGAGTTCGCGCAGCGCCGTGAGATTGCCGGGCGTGAAAAAATTTTGCGTCGCGAGCTTGGCCGTCTGGGGAATATAGACCTTCCCCTCGTGAAGGCGCTGGAGGAGTTCGTCCGGCGTGATGTCGACGAGAACGACATCGGCGGCCTCGGACAGCACCCGGTCGGGCACGGTCTCGCGCACGCGCACGCCGGTGATGCGCGCGACCACATCGGCGAGACTCTCGAGATGCTGGATGTTGAGCGCGGTCCAGACGTCGACGCCGGCTTCGAGCAATTCGTCGATATCCTGCCACCGCTTCGGGTGACGGCTGTCCGGCGCGTTGGTGTGGGCGAGTTCGTCGACGACGATCAGCTTGGGCTTGCGCGCCAGCGCCGCGTCTATGTCGAACTCCTCGATGACGCGGCCGTGATAATCGACCTTGCGCCGCGGCAGGATCTCCAGGTTCTCGGTGAGCGCCTGCGTCTCCTGGCGTCCATGGGCTTCGACGAGACCGATGAGGACGTCGACGCCATCGGCGCGACACGCGCGGGCGCGCTCCAGCATCGCATAGGTCTTGCCGACGCCGGGCGCCGCGCCGAGAAAAATGCGCAGCTTGCCGCGCGTCGCGGCTTCCGCCACGGCGAGCAGGGCGTCCGGATCGGGGCGACGATCGAAGTTTCGCTCCTGCGGCGGCAATGTCGAGCCTTGACTCTCGGGTTACTCCAGCGCGTCCAGCGCGAGGTTCAACATTAGCACATTCACCCGGGGTTCGCCGAAAAGACCCAGCGCGCGCGGCTCGATTTGATCCTCGACGATCTCCCGCACCCGCCCTTCGTTCAGATTGCGCGCCCTGGCGACGACCGGAACCTGCGCCAACGCGAATTGCGGCGAAATGTGCGGATCGAGGCCCGAGCCCGAGGTCGTCACGGCGTCGGCGGCGACCACATCAATGCGCCCGGCGGCGAACTCCGCCTCTATCGACGCGTTGACGCGGTCGATCAGCTTTTTCGAGGTCGGTCCGAGATTGGAGCCCGAGGAGTTGGCGGCGTTATAGGGCGCGTCGACGGTCTTGCTGGCGTCGGCCGGGTCCGGCGCGCTCGTCGCCGAGGGACGCGCGTGAAAATATTTGTCGCTGGTGAAATTCTGGCCGATCAGCGACGAGCCGACAATGACGCCGCCGCGTTCGATCTGGCTTCCATTGGCTTTATCGTGAAAGGCGAGTTGCGCGACGCCGGTGATCGCCAGCGGATAGGCGAAGCCCGTCAGCAGCGTGAACAGAACGATCATGACGATCGCCGGGCGGATTTGGCCGAGCATGATCTCTCTCCTTTATCAAAAATCTGGAGCAGGTTCCGGTGGAAAAAGTCTATCAACTTTTTCGGAGCCCGCTCTAAGCGAGATGCAGCGCCTGAACGACGAGGTCGATGAGCTTGATGCCGATGAAGGGCGCGACGAGTCCGCCGAGCCCGTAAATCAGCAGATTGCGGCGCAGCAAGGCCGCGGCGCCGATGGGGCGATATTCGACGCCGCGCAGGGCCAGCGGAATCAGCGCGATGATGATCAGCGCGTTNNACCATGTTGCCGGCCTCGCGCGCCGCCTGCGTGCCGGTCTGCATGGCGACTCCGACATCGGCCTGCGCCAGCGCCGGCGCGTCGTTGGAGCCGTCGCCGCACATGGCGATCAGCCGACCTCCTTGCTGCTCCTTGCGGATATATTTCAACTTATCTTCGGGCGTGGCTTGCGCGATAAAATCGTCGACGCCGGCCTCGCCGGCGATGGCCGCCGCGGTGATCGGATTGTCGCCGGTCACCATGACCGTCTTGATCCCCATGGCCCGCAGCGCGGCGAAGCGCTCCTTGATGCCGGGCTTGACGATGTCCTTCAAATGCACGACGCCAAGCAAACGGCCATTGTCGCAGACGGCGAGCGGCGTGCCGCCCGAGCGCGAAATCACGTCGACCGCCTTGTGAAATTCGTCGGGCGCATGTTCCGCCTTCAGGCCCGCTTGCGCGAGAATGGCGTCGACGGCGCCCTTGCGCAGGCCGCGCCCGGCGACATCGAGCCCGGATATGCGGGTTTGCGCCGAGAAGGGGACTACATTCATGTCGGCGGTCAACGGAGGCGCGACCACGCCATGGCGATTGGAGGCGAGCGCGACGATCGAGCGCCCCTCCGGCGTCTCGTCGGCGAGCGAGGCCAGCAGCACGGCTTCGGCGAGTTCGGCCTCGCTGACCGCGCCGACGGGAATGAATTCATCGGCCATGCGATTGCCAAAAGTGATCGTGCCGGTCTTGTCGAGCAGCAGCGTGTCCACGTCGCCGGCGGCTTCCACCGCGCGGCCGGAGGTCGCGATCACGTTGAAGCGAATCAGGCGATCCATGCCGGCGATGCCGATGGCCGACAGCAGCCCGCCGATCGTCGTCGGAATGAGGCATACCAGCAGCGCGATCAGCACGCTGACCGACAGCGTGGTTCCCGAATAGCCGGCGAGCGGCCACAGCGTCACGCAGACGATCAGAAAGATGATCGTGAGGCCAGAGAGCAGGATCGACAGCGCCAGCTCGTTGGGCGTCTTCTGCCGCTGCGCGCCTTCGACCAGCGCGATCATCCGGTCGATGAAGGTCGAGCCCGGCGCCGCGGTGATGCGTACCTTGAGCCAGTCCGACAACACGGTCGTGCCGCCCGTGACGGCCGAGCGGTCGCCGCCAGCCTCGCGGATGACCGGCGCGGATTCGCCCGTTATCGCCGATTCATTGACCGAGGCGACGCCCTCGATCACCTCGCCGTCGCCGGGAACGACGTCGCCGGCTTCGACGAGCACGATGTCGCCAATCTTGAGATCGAGCGCCGAGACGCCCACGACCATTTCTTTCAGGCGGCTCTTGCCGGTCGGGTCGATCAGCCGCTTGGCGTGGGTTTCGCTTCGAGTGCGGCGCAGCGCGTCGGCCTGCGCCTTGCCGCGTCCCTCCGCCACCGCCTCCGCGAAATTGGCGAAGAGCACGGTGAACCACAGCCACGCCGCGATCTGCCCGGTGAAGGGCGCGGCGCCCGTGTGGGCTATCGCGTCGCGCGCGAAAAACACGGTCACGACGGCCGAGACGACCTCGGTGACGAAGATCACCGGATTGTTGGCGAGGCGGCGCGGATCGAGTTTTTTCACGGCGTCGAAAGCGGCGCGCTTTAAAATACTTCCGTCGAACAGGCCGGGCGCCGCGACTTTGGTGGACATGGAGTTCTCCCTAAAACGTCTTGCCGGCCAGCATCAGGAAATGCTCGACGATTGGCCCGAGCGCCAGCGCCGGGAAATATTGCAGCAGATACAGAATGACGATCACGCCGAGCAGCAGCCCGATGAACAGCGGTCCATGCGTCGGGAAGGTGCCGGCGGAGGGCGGCGCCTTCTTCTTGCCGGCAAAGGAGCCGGCGAGCGCCAGCACCGGCAGCGCATAGGCGAAGCGCCCGAGGAACATCGCGAGGCCGAGCGTCGTGTTGAACCAGAGCGTATTGCCGCCGAGGCCCGCGAAGGCCGAGCCGTTATTGGCCGTCGTCGAGGCGAAGGCGTAGAGAATTTCCGACAGGCCGTGCGGACCGGAATTGCCGAGGCTGTCGAGCGCGGTTTTGAGCAATACCGACGCCGCCGAAAAGCCGAGCACGGTGAGCGGATAGATCAGCACCGCGAGCATGGCCAGTTTCATCTCGCGCGCCTCGATCTTCTTGCCGAGATATTCCGGCGTGCGCCCGACCATCAATCCCGCGACGAACACCGCGATGACGACGATGACGAGAAAACCATAGAGACCCGCGCCGACGCCGCCGGGCGAAATGCAGCCGAGCAGCATGTTGAAAAGCGGGACGAGGCCGCCGAGCGGCGTCATCGAATCGTGCATCGCATTGACGGCGCCCGTGCTGGTGCCTGTCGTGGCAGTCGCGAAAAAGGCGCTCATCGCGACGCCGAAGCGCGTTTCCTTGCCCTCCATATTGCCGACGGAAGGATCGACGCCAATCTCGGTCAGCAGGGGATTGCCCGCCGCCTCCGCCCAATAGGCGACGAGGATGCCGACGCCGAGCACGATCGACATGGCGACCACGATGGCGCGTCCCTGCCGCTCGTCGCCGACCGCCCGGCCGAACGCGAACACCGTGGCGAAGGGGATAACCAGAATCGCCCATATTTCCAGCATGTTGGAGAAGGCGTTGGGATTCTCGAACGGATGCGCCGAATTGGCGTTGAAGAAGCCGCCGCCGTTGGTGCCGAGTTCCTTGATTGCCTCCTGGCTCGCCACGGGGCCAATGGAAATGACTTGCTTGACCCCTTCGAGGGTCGTCGCCTCGAGAGCGCCGGTCAATGTCTGCGGCGCGCCGAGCGCGACCAGCGCGAGGGCGACGACGACCGCCAGCGGCAGCAGAATATAAAGTGTCGCCCGCGTCATATCGACCCAGAAATTGCCCACGGTCGGCGATGTCGCGCGCGAAAAGCCGCGGGTCAGCGCGAAGGCCACGGCGAGGCCGGTCGCGGCGGAGAGGAAGTTATGGACGGTCAGCCCCAGCATTTGCGTGAGATGACTCATCGTCGTTTCGCCGCTGTAGTTCTGCCAATTGGTGTTGGTGATGAAGCTGAGCGAAGTGTTGAAGGCGAGATCGGGCGCCACGGCGTCGAAGCCCCGCGGATTCAGCGGCAGCACATTTTGCAGCCGCTGCAAGGCGTAAAGCGAGAGGAAGCCGACGAGGCTGAAGGCCAGCATCGACGTGGTGTAAACAAACCAGCTCTGCTCGCGCGCCGGCTCCACGCCGGAAAGCCGGTAGAACAGCCGCTCCACCGGCGCCGCGATGCGCGACAAGGCGACGCGTTCGCCCTCCATGACGCGAAGAACATAGCCGCCGAGCGGAACGGCGGCCGCGAAAACCAGCAACAGCGTGATCGCGATCTGCAAAACGCCTGTCATGTACATTCGAACGCTCCAAATCCTAATGCCAAGCGTCCCGCTCAGAAATCCTCGGGATGAAGCAGCGTGTAGAGAAGGTAGACGCCAAGCAGCGCGGCGACGATCAATCCGACGAGTGGTTCGAGCATGGCGCGGCCCCGGTCAAAGACGAGCGCAAAGGCGCGCGTAAGCGGCGACCACGACGAAAAGAACGACGCCGAGACCCACGAAAACGAGATCGGACATAATCGCCTGCTCCTGTTTTTCCTGGACCGGAACATGGGCGGAAGCGCGCCAGAGATCAATGCGCAAAACGGGCGTCGCGCATAAGGAATTTATAATTGCCGCGGCGCCGCGGCCGGCCAGAGGACAGAAAGTCTCTGACGAAACGTCAGGCCCGCATCGCCTTTGGCGCGACATTGTGCAACTGATGGTCGGCGCTGTCGAAGAAGCGCCGCAGATTGCGCGCGGCCTGTCGGATGCGTTGCTCGTTCTCGACCAGCGCGAGGCGCAGGTAGCCTTCGCCATATTCGCCAAAGCCAACGCCCGGCGCGACCGCGAGATCGGCCTTTTCGATCAGCAGGCTCGAAAATTCGAGGCTGCTCAGGCTCGCGAATCGCTCCGGAACGGGCGCCCAGGCGAACATCGAGGCCGACGGCGAGGGAATGGGCCATCCCGCCTGAGCGAAACTTTCGACCATCACGTCGCGGCGCTTTTTATAGATCGCGCGCATCTCCTTGATGCAGTCGTCGGGGCCATTCAGCGCGGTCGCCGCCGCGACCTGAATCGGCGTGAAGGCGCCGTAATCGAGATAGCTCTTGACGCGCGCCAGCGCGGCGCAAAGACGCTCGTTGCCGACGGCGAAGCCCATGCGCCAGCCGGCCATCGAATAGGTTTTCGACATGGAGGTGAACTCCACCGTCACGTCGATCGCGCCCGGCACCTGCAAAACCGACGGCGGCGGCTCGTCCTCGAAATAGACCTCGGCGTAGGCGAGATCCGAGAGCACGAATATCTCGTGCCGCTTGGCGAAGGCCACGAGATCCTTGTAAAAATCGAGCGAGGCGACCGTCGCGGTCGGATTGGAGGGATAACAGACCACGACGCCGATCGGCTTCGGGATCGAGTGCCTCACCGCGCGCTCCAGCGCCTCGAAGAATTTCGGCGTCGGATCGGCCGGCACGGAGCGGATGACCCCGCCCGCCATCAGAAAACCGAACGCGTGGATGGGATAGGAGGGGTTGGGCACCAGCATTACGTCGCCCGGCGCTGTGATCGCCTGCGCCATATTGGCGAAGCCTTCCTTCGAGCCCAGCGTGGCGACGATCTGCGTGTCCGGGTCGAGCGAGACGTCGAAGCGGCGTTGATAATAATTGGCCTGGGCCCGGCGCAACCCCGCGATGCCCTTGGAGGCGGAGTAGCGGTCGGTGCGCGGGCGGCCCGCCGTCTCGACCAGCTTGTCGATCACATGCTTGGGCGCCGGCAGATCGGGATTGCCCATGCCGAGGTCGATGATGTCGGCGCCGCCGGCGCGCGCCTTGGCCTTCAGGCGATTGACCTGCTCGAAGACATAAGGGGGCAGGCGCTTGATACGATAAAAATCCGACATTTAGAAGTTCCGCTGGTGTTTTGGGGGCGTATCGGTTCGGCTTTTAGCACTTTGGCCGAGGCGCGGCCGGCTTCAATTGGCTTGCTCTCGCGGCGGCTTGGCCGCGGCCGCGCGCCGGGGCGTCGCGGGGCGAGGCGCCGGATCGGGCACGGCCACCCGCGCGCCCGCCTTCCGGTTTTGTTCGAGCGCGCCCTGGAGTTCGGCGCCCAGCGCGTCGAGTTGCGCCGGGGTTTTCTTGCCAGTCGGCTTTTCGGTCGGTTTCATCGGCTGGTAGTGGAGCTGGTCCGGGGCCGGACGCGAACGCACGACGAAATCCTGCGCGGGCGGCGGCGTCTGCCGCAGATGGAGCGTCTCCAGAACACCGCCGACCATCGCGCCGCCGGATACGGCCTCTTGCGCCTCAGCCTCTTGCGCGGCGGCCTCGCCGCGAAGGCTCGGCAGGGCGAGAGCGGCGGCGAGCGCGATCAGGACGCGAAGGCGCCTTCCCGCGCCGCCCGCTGTGTCACATTGCCGCGCTTTCGCGCCAGCGAGTGGGAGCGCCTCGGGATTTGCGCGCTGACGCCTTCGCATCCGCACAATGGATTGGTTCATGACGGCGTGCGTCGCTAAAGACATAATGATAGTCTATCAGACTCCGGCGCGCGTCGCTACTGGCCGCGCCTTGACGCTAGACGACGAAGAACAGGACCGAAGATGACCGCCGATCGCGACACGGAAACGGCGCCTGAGCGGGCCAACGAGATGGACGCCAAAGCCGCGGCCCTCGCCTACCGAGGCAAAATGAGCAGCAAACGCAACGCCAAGGACAAAAGCAACAGGAGCCAAAAGCACGCGCCCAAGGCGCCTCTCGCGCCGCCCCAGGACGCGGCGGCGCCCGTGCCCCCGGTTCAGACGGAGAAGCAGCCTCCGGTCGCGCCCGCGATCCAGGTCGAGGCGCGCCCCCCCGTCGCGCCCGCGGTCCAGGTCGAGGCGCGGCATTCCGTCGCGCCCGCGGTCCAGGTCGAGGCGGCGCCTTCCGTCGCGCCCTCCAGGGAACTCGTCGTCCGGGAGACGCAGCGCGCGTCGGAGCGCGAACGCCTCCATCGCAACGCCAAGGCGGCCGAACCCCCGCTCACGGGAGAATTCGACACCGCCGCCGAAAATTTGGCCAAGCTGGTCGATCAGGGACGCCGGGTGATGGCGGCGGCGATGAGCGCCCCCGACCTCGCCGAGACCCGCAGCGAACTCGCGGCGAACGTCGCCGACGCCACCAAGACCCTGGGCGTCGTCGCCGAATATTGGATGACGCAGCCCGAACGCGCCACGATGGCGCAGGCCGATCTGATCAGCGGCCTCACCGATATTTGGAGCCAGACCCTGCACCGCTTTTCCGGCGAGGAAGCGCCGCCGATCGTGCCGCCGGACCCCTCCGACAAGCGCTTCTCCGCGCCCGATTGGAGCAATAATCCGTTTTTCGATTGTCTGCGGCAGAGCTACACGCTGGCCACGCGCTGGGCCAACGATATGGTCGAACACGCCGAGGGCCTCGATTCCCAGACGAAAGCCAAGGCGTCTTTCTATACGCGCCTGATCTCCAGCGCGATGTCGCCGTCCAATTTCGTGGCGACCAATCCGGAATTGCTGCGCGCGACGCTGGAGGCGCGCGGCGGCAATCTGGTGCGCGGCATGGAAATGCTGGCCGAGGATCTCTTGGCGGGCGGCGGCACGCTGAAAATCCGCCAGTCCGACGACACGAAATTCCAGCTTGGCGTCGACATGGCGGCGACTCCCGGCAAGGTGATCCTGCGCAACGAATTGATGGAGTTGATCCAATATGCGCCGACGACGAGCGAGGTTTACGCGCGCCCGCTGTTGATCGTCCCGCCGTGGATCAACAAATTCTATGTGCTCGACCTCAACCGCGAAAAAAGCTTCGTGCGCTGGGCGGCGGCTCAGGGATTGACGGTGTTCATCATCTCCTGGGTCAATCCCGACGAGAGCCAGGCGGACCTCGGCTTCGAAGCTTACATGCACGAGGGCGTGCTTGCGGCGCTCGACGCGATCGAACGCGCGACCGGCGAAAGCAAAGTCGCGGCGGCGGGCTATTGCGTCGGCGGCACGCTGCTCGCCTCGACTCTGGCCTATATGGCGGCCAAGCGCGACGAGCGCATCGACAGCGTGACTTTCTTCGCGACGCAGGTCGACTTCTCCGAGGCCGGCGACATGCAGATTTTCGTCGACAAGGCGAAACTCGCGGCGCTCGAGGACGCCATGGCCAAGACCGGCTATCTCGACGGGGTCAAGATGGCCAACACTTTCAACATGCTGCGCCCCAACGAGCTCGTCTGGAACTATATCGTCAACAATTACGTGAAGGGCGTCGATCCGGCGGCGTTCGATCTTCTGGCCTGGAACGCGGACAGCACCCGCATCCCCCGCGCCAACCACTCGTTCTACCTGCGCAACTGCTATCTCGAGAACAATCTCACGCGCGGCGAGATGGTGATCGACGGCGTGAAGCTCGATCTGAAAAAGGTGACGGTTCCGATCTACGAGATCGCCACCAAGGAGGACCATATCGCGCCGGCGCGCTCGGTGTTCATCGGCGCGAAATATTTCGGCGGCCCGGTCAAATACGTGCTCGGCGGCGCCGGCCATATCGCCGGCATCATCAATCCGCCGGAAAAGGACAAATACCAATATTGGATAGGCGGCCCGCCGGTCGGCTCCTATGACGATTGGGTGAAATCGGCGACGGAGATCAAGGGCTCGTGGTGGCCGGACTGGCTCACCTGGCTGACCCAGCAGGCGCCAAGGAAAGTCCCCGCGCGAGAACCCGGCGGCGGCGTGTTGACGCCGGTCGGCGACGCGCCGGGGGAGTATGTCAGGGTGAAGGCCTGACGCTCTCCTCCAGTCGGGGAGGAGAGCGCCGTTTTCATTCGGCCGGCGGCGCCTCGACGACGGGCTCGGGGACGGCCGCGACGACGGGTTCGGGGACGGCGGGCCGCGCGGCGGGGAGCTTTCGCGCCGCCCGCCACTTCCCGACCATGACCCACCAGGGGTCGCCCACATGCAGATGATGGCGCAGCGGCGTCTTGATGATCGCCAGCACCAGCCCGATGCTGAACAGGCACCAGACCGCCGGCCATTCGTTGATGTTGTTGGTCGTCAGCGCCGCGACGAAGGGGCCGGCGACATATGAAAACAGCGTGAAGCGCCAACTGCCGATCAGCGCCGGCAGCAGGAACGCGGTCAGCGGATAGGACAGGAAGCCGCGTCCGAGCCAGGCGTTGTCGGCCATGCTGTTGCCGATGCCATTGGTCGGCACGAGCCAGGCGAGATGCCATTCGCCATGCACGGTGCACAGGAACTCGCCGCACAGCGGACGCCCGATCTGGCAATGGCCGGCCCAGTTGAAGGGATAGAGCTGCACCAGCATCGCGATCGCGCCGACGAAACAGGCGGCGTAGGTTATGGGCGCAACCTTGCGCGCGGCGTCCTTCGGCATGAAGTAGAGCGCCACCGAATTGATGAAGAAGGGCTGAAAAGCTATGTGCAGATAGCCAAACAGCGTCATCATCTGATTAAGCGGCGAGTCGCATTGGTCCAGCACGGAATAGCTGACGGCTTGCAGCGCCTCCATGCTGGCGAAATAGAGCAGACAGACCCAGAGCGCCAAGGGCTCGGGATTGCGCTTGAGCGCGGAATATGCGGCGCCGGCGATGCCAGTCGCGGCCAGAACTGTCGAAGCTTCCCCACTCCAGCACATGATTGCTCGTTTCCTCGTTATTTTTGCGCCATTCGGATACACGATTGCGCGGCGGGGTCAAATCGGCGGCGCGGGGCGGGCCGCTGGAGGCGGCAAAATTGCCCGCATTAACCCAACTTTAACCCTAATGCGTCGAAATTGACCGGCTCGCCCGGCCTCAAGCCGGCTCCCGCGATCACGGCATGGAGGCGCTCATGGCCAATGAAGATCCGCCGCTTCCCGGCTTCAGCGGCACCGGGGACAGCCTTTACGGCTCCTTCAGGCGCGAGCGCGCCCAGAGGCTCGGCGGCTTCAAGCGCGAAAGCGTCAAGATCGGGACCGGCGGAAGCGGCTTTTTCTCGGGCGGCGTGTTCAGTTCCGGCGGCATGCGGCTGCAACTTGGCGTCGCGCTGACGCTGTCGATCGCCGCCGGGAGCGTGGCGGGCGTGATCCTGGGCGGCAAAACCGGCGTGAAACCGGGCTTGGAGGCCGGGTCCCGTTTTGACGCGGCGATGCTGACGCCGGGTGAGTCCGCTACCGCGGAAGTCGCCGCCCAAACCAATCCCACGCCGGAAATGGCGCGCATGCTGGACGAGGTGCGCGGCTTGCGCGCGCAGATCGAACAACTCCGCCATGGCGTCGAGACCGCGCGAACCGCCGACCGGGCGCGGGCGCAGGAGACCGCGCGCGACGCCAGTTTGGAGGCGCAGCAGCAGGCGCTCGACCAAACGACCGCCACGCTCGCCGCCAAGCTTTCCGAGATCGATTCGCGGCTGGCCCGGCTGGAGCGCTCCGGCGCCGATGCGACGCCCGTCGGCTCGATCGCGAAGCCCGCGCGCGCCGGTCATGCCGTAAAGGCCCGCGCCCGAGAGGTTCGATAAAGGCCTCGCCGGGAGCCGCCTGACACGCGACTGTCACATCTATTGGCCATGTGCTGACATGGTGCTAGAGCAAGCCCCGTCGGACCAAACCCGGTTCGGCGCGAAACGGCGCGCGAATAATGCCCCGGCCGGCGTCGCCCCCGCGGCGCGCTTGGCGGGAATTCCATCGTCGTTTCTCCGCGACTTCACCCCTTTCGCCTTCGCCCCGCCCGCGGCCAAGGACCACCGAGCCGGATCGATCCGCCGCATGACGCAAGAAAACACCCTTCTATTTGCTCGGAGCGGACTAAAGAGTCTTCCCAATCTCTGGGACGCCGCGGCGCTCATTCTGGTGTTGGGCGTGCTCGTTCTGATGAGCTATGGCTCGCGCGGCATGACCTTGCCGCTGAACGCGCCGGAAACCGCGGCCTTGTCGCTCGATTACTGGCAGCTGCCCTATTACGGCCTGCGCACCACCTTGCGCATGTTCGCGGCGATCATCCTTTCGCTGATTTTCACTTTTACCTACGCGACCATAGCGGCCAAGAGCCGCCGCGCCGAAATGGTTCTGATCCCGCTGCTCGACGTATTGCAGTCCGTGCCGATCCTCGGCTTCCTTTCCTTCACGGTGACGTTTTTCCTCGGCCTGTTTCCCGGCTCCACCCTTGGCGCGGAAGGCGCGGCGATTTTCGCGATCTTCACCAGCCAGGCCTGGAACATGGCCTTCTCCTTCCATCAGTCGCTGCGCAGCGTGCCGCGCGATCTGGAGGAGGTCGCGGCGAGCTTTCAACTAACGCCCTGGCAAAAATTCTGGCAGCTGGAGACGCCCTTCGCCATGCCCGGCCTCATTTGGAACATGATGATGTCGATGTCGGGCGGCTGGTTCTTCGTGGTCGCCTCGGAGGCGATTTCGGTCGGAGACGTCAATGTGCGCCTTCCGGGCGTCGGCTCCTATCTCGCCCTCGCCATCGACAACAGGCGAATCGATTGCGTGCTCGCGGCGGTGGTCGCCGTCGCCTTGATCATTCTGGCCTATGATCAATTGCTGTTTCGCCCGATCGTCGCCTTCGCCGACAAATTCCGCGTCGAGCTGACGGCCTCGCAAACGCAGGCCGAATCCTGGGTGCGCGATCTGTTCCTGCGCACCCGCTGGCTGCGCCATTTGATGCGCCATCCGGCCGCGCTGATGCAGCGCGTCTCAATGCTCGCCTTGCGCTTGCCAACCTTCACGCGCGCCGGCGAGGAAAACCCGAAGATCGCGCTGACCATCGATCTCATCTGGTTCGCGATCATCGGCGCGCTGCTGTTCATGTCGCTGACCCTCGTCATCCAATTCGTGGGGACAGGCGTCGACATGGCGGAAGTCAAGACCGTCGCGACGCTCACCTTCTACACATTCTTGCGGGTGATGGCGCTGATCGCGCTGGCGAGCCTGATTTGGGTTCCCATCGGCGTATGGATCGGCCTGCGCCCCCACATCGCCGAGAAAGCCCAGCCGCTCGCCCAGTTTCTCGCGGCGTTCCCGGCCAATGTGCTGTTTCCGATCGCCGTCATCGGCATTCTGCGCTTTCACCTTAACCCCGACATCTGGCTGTCGGTGCTGATCGTCTTCGGCACGCAATGGTATATCGCGTTCAACGTGATCGCCGGCGCGAGCGCCTTCCCCAACGATCTGCGCGAGGCGTCGGAGAATTTCGGGATCAAGGGCTGGACCTGGTGGAAAAGCGTGATCCTGCCGGCCATCTTCCCCTATTACATCACCGGCGCGATCACCGCCTCGGGCGGCTCCTGGAACGCCTCCATCGTCGCCGAATATGTGAAATGGGGCGACGACCAGGTGACGGCCCATGGCGTCGGCGCCTATATCGCGAAGGCGACCGCCGACGGCGATTTTCCCAAGATCGTCCTGGGCGTCGCGGCCATGAGCATCGTCGTCATTCTGGTCAACCGCCTGTTCTGGCGCCAGCTTTCCGCCTTCGCGGAGCGCCGCCTGCGGCTTTTGTGAGGTTTTCATGGGCACTCCCCCGACTCCAGCGCAACTGCTCACGATCGACAACGTCTCGCAGGCCTATGGCCGCGGCGGCGACAAGAGCGCCGTCGTGCTCGATAAAATCTCGCTCGAGCTGAACGAGGGCGAAATCGTCGGCCTGCTCGGGCGTTCCGGCTGCGGCAAATCCACATTATTGCGCATCGTCTCCGGGCTTAACCGCCCATCGAGCGGCGAGGTGATCTATCGCGGCGAGAAAGTCGCCGGCCCGGTCGACGGCGTCGCCATGGTGTTCCAGAGCTTCGCGCTGTTTCCCTGGCTCACGGTGCTGGCCAATGTGGAGCTGGGTCTGCGCGCCAAGGGCGTGCCCGAACCGGAGGCGCGCCGACGCGCCTTGCAGGCCATCGACATCATCGGCCTCGACGGCTTCGAGAACGCCTATCCCAAGGAAATCTCCGGCGGCATGCGCCAGCGCGTCGGCTTCGCCCGCGCGCTTGTGGTGGCCCCCAGCATATTGCTGATGGACGAGCCCTTCTCCGCGCTCGACGTGCTGACCGCCGAGACGCTGCGCACCGATCTGCTCGATCTGTGGGTCGAGGGACGCATGCCGATCAAATCCATTTTGATGGTCACGCACAACATCGAGGAAGCGGTGCTGATGTGCGACCGCATCGTCGTGCTGTCCTCCAATCCCGGCCGCATCGCCGCCGAGATCAAGGTGGGTCTGCAACATCCGCGCAACCGCCTCGATCCCGAATTCCGCCAGCTTGTCGATCAAATCTACGCGCTGATGACCCGCCGCGCCGACATGGCCAAGACCAGCCCCGGCGCCTTCCCCGGCCTCGGCATGGGCATGGCGCTGCCGAACGTATCGACCAACACGCTCGCCGGCATGATCGAGGAGGTCGCCGCGCCGCCTTATGACGGCAAGGCCGATCTCCCGGCGCTGGCCGACAGTCTGCAACTCGAGATCGACGATCTCTTCCCCGTCGCCGAAACGCTGCAACTGCTGCGCTTCGCCGAACTCGCGGAGGGCGACATCAAGCTCACGCCCGCAGGCAAGCGGTTCGCCGAAATGGACGTGGATCAGCGCAAGAAACTGTTCGGCGACCACCTGCTGTTCTATGTGCCCCTCGCGCAGCGCATTCGCAGGGTGCTGGACGAGCGCCCCTCGCATCATGCGCCGGCGACCCGTTTTCGCGAGGAGCTCGAAGACTATATGAGCGAGGACTACGCCGAAACGACACTGAAAAGCGTGACGACCTGGGGCCGCTACGGCGAGATTTTCGCCTATGACGAAAGCACGCAGTCGTTCAACCTGGAGAACCCGCAATAGCAAGAGGTTGCGCGGCGCGGCGACGGATGTAAGCTGGCGCGGCGAAGGAAAGAGGTAGGCGATGGGCGTCCCGTTCCTGGATCAAGGCCCGATGCGCGTGGAGGAGTTCTACGCGTTCACCGATACGCGTCCCGACGAAGAGAAATGGGAATTGATCGACGGGGAGCCGCTTTTGAACCCGACGCCGAGCTATTTGCATCAGAAAATTGTTCTTAATCTCCTCGTGTTGCTCGATGCGGCGGCGCGCCGGTCGCGCGGCGGCTGGGAGGTTCTCCCCGGCCTCGGCGTGCGCCTGTCCGACACGAGCGTGCCCGTTCCCGACGTGCTGATCCGGCCGGATAAATTCATCGACGGCAGAGATTGCGACGATATGATCGTCGCCTTCGAAGTGCTGTCGCCCTCCACCGCCAAGCGCGATTTGCGCTGGAAACGGACCGCCTATGCGAGCCTCCCGACGCTCCGACAATATGTGGTCGTGGCTCAGGACGCGGTCGATATCCTCAGCTTCGACCGCGACGCCGGCGCCGGCGCTTTCAGCGAACGAAGATTTACGCGCGGAGACGAAGAGCTAGACTTGCCGGCGATCGGCGTCCGCGCGAGCTTGCACGAAATCTATCGCGGCCTTGGCTTGGCGGGGGCGTAGCCGGGGCAAAACTCAACCGCGCCGCCGCGCCAGCACTTCGTCATAGACGGCGAGCGTCTGCTCCACATGACGGCTCAGCGTCGGCGGGTCGCGCCAATAGGATTCATAGGCCGCCCGCGACAGCCGCGCGACCAGCGCGTCGTCCTTGAGGCGCTCCAGCGCGCTCGCCAGGGAGCCGGCGTCGCCGCTCCTGAACCAAAGCCCCTCGGCGCCGTCGGCGATCTGCTCGCGCGCGGCGCATATGTCCGAGACGATCACCGGCGTCCCCATCGCCTTGGCCTCCAGCGCGGTGAGGCCGAGGCCCTCGTACCATAGCGATGGAAACACCAGGGTTCGCGCCGCGCGCATCGCTTCGCGGACAGCGGCGGGCTCGCGCCAGCCGAGCAGCCGCGCTTCCGGATATTGCTCGCGCAATCGCGGCGCAATCGGGCCGTCGCCAATAAACACCGGCGTTACGCCCGCCGTCCGCGCGGCGTCCGCGAACAGCAGCGCGCCTTTTTCGGCCGAAAGCCGACCGACGAACAGCGTCTCGCCCGAGGCGGGATTTTCCTTTTGGCCGAGCGCTTCCGCCTCGATCGGATTGGACACGCGATGCGTCTTGGCGCCCTTCGGCAGATAGGGCGCCAGCAACTCCTGCTGCAAATCGGAGATCAGCAAGAAATCCTCGAAGCAACTGGCCAATCCGGCGCCGCGCGCGACCGCGAGACGGGCGTTCCGCCACAGCTTGAATGGATAGTTGCGCGAATCGCAATTGGTCGCCCAGCAGGCCGCCGACATCGCCTTCAGCGCGCAAACCTCGTGCTTTTGGAAATCGTAGAAGCCGCCGTTCGGGCAGGCGAGGAAATATTCGTGCATCGTATAGACGGCGGGCAGTTTCGACGCCCGGATCGGGTTGGCGATCGACGACGACAGCGCCTTGGCCCAGCCATGCGCGTGAACAATGGTGTTTTCGCGCGGCAGTCGGGCCAGCAGCTCGGCCAGAGCGGCGGCGGCCTTGGCGTTCCACGTTCCCTGAACCGCGGCGGCGGCGCGCGAGGGATTGTCGAGAATGTCGTGTTGATCGAGGCAGATCGTCTCGACGCCGGCTTGCGCCAGGCGCGGATCGACGGGTCCGCAGGCGCAAAAGAAAATCGGCCTCGCGCCGGCCACCGCGAGGGCCGAGCGTGCTTTCGATGGCGACCTTCGACTGACCGCCGCTGACAAAGCCGTGATCGACCAGGATAACCACGGTCGGCGATTGCATGCGTCGCGGCATCAAAGCTCCGCTGGGTTAAGCATCGTTGGTCCAAAAGTGCTTTCGGCAAAAGTGGACACCGGTTTTGCCTTCCGAAAGCACGACAAGACAAAGAAACCAGAGTCTTCGCGGTTCAATCCGAACCGCGAGGACTCTGGTCCTAACATGCGATGCTTTAAGCCGGCGTAAGCGCGCTCACTGGCCCTTGACCTCCGGGAGAGCCTGACTCGGGCCAAAAATGACCTGCGAGGGATCGCGTTCGAAATTGTGCACGGCGCGGTCGAGCGTGTCGACGGCCTTGCGCGCGTCTATGGCGAGCTGTTCGTACTGGCGCAGCCCCGTCTCCGAGAAGTGATTGATGTTGCGGGTGATACCGGCGACATTGCCCGTTATGTTCTTGATTGTCTTGGGATCGAGCGCCTTGACCGTGCGCTCGGCGCTGGCGAGCAGCTTGTCGAAGCGCTCGGCGACCGGCTTCAGCGAATGGGCCACGTCCGCCGCGTCGCGGATGAAATTTCCTGTCGCCCCGCTGTTGTCGGCGAGCGTCTTGGTGAAAGTCTCCATATTTTTGAGCGAGGCGGTCAACGTGGTCGAATTTTCGTCGAGCAGCTTGTTGATTTTGTCCATGGCGTCGCCCGCCTTGGTCGAGAGGCGCTGGACGTTTTCGAGCAGGTTCTGGATTTCCGAAGGTTCGGCCGTGATGCGCGGGTATTTTTCGCCCGGCTGCGCGACAATATCGGGCGCGCCGGGCGTGCCGCCGACCAACGACACGACCGCCACGCCCGTGAAGGTCTTCTGTTCCACCCTGGCGCGGGTGTTGGTCTTCACCGGGGTCTTCTTGTCGACGGCGATGAGCACCTTGACCTGGCCCGGATCGGTCGGATCGATCTCCATGCTGGTGACGCTGCCGACCTTAAGCCCGTTGAATTGCACGACGCTTCCGGGCGTCAAACCGTCCACCGAGCCGCGCACGATGAGCTCGTATGTCTCATATTGCGCCGTTTTGCCGGACCCGGAGAACCAGAAAACGAAAGCAAACGCCGCAAGCACGACCGCGAGCGTGAAGGCGCCGATTAGCGCGAAATTGGCGCGGGTTTCCATGTTTCGTCCTTATGCGGGCTCGCGCCCTCCCATGCCTCGACCAAGAGAACCGATCAGCCGGCTGCCGCGAGTCCCGTGAAAATAAGCGCGCAGCCAAGGCTCGTCGGAGGCGAGCATATCCTGCATGGAGCCGGAGCCGATGACTTTTCCCCCGGCCAGGGCGGCGACGCGGTCACAGATCGAGTATAGGCTGTCGAGATCGTGCGTCACCATGAATACGGTCAGGCCCAGCGTCTTTTGCAGCGTGCCGATCAATTCGTCGAACTCGGCGGCGCCGATTGGATCGAGACCCGAGGTCGGCTCGTCGAGAAACAGCAGTTCCGGATCGAGCGCGAGGGCCCTCGCCAGCGCCGCCCGCTTGACCATGCCGCCAGACAATTCCGCCGGAAGTTTGTCCGCGGAGTCGGGCGGCAAACCCACGAGGTCCAGCTTCAGCATGGCGAGGTCGTCCATGAACCGTTGAGAAATATCGCGATTTTCGCGCATCGGCATCTGGATGTTCTGCCGCACCGTGAGACTGGAGAACAGGGCGCCGTTCTGGAACAGAACGCCCCAGCGCTGTTCCAGCGCGCGCAACTGCCGAGGCGGAAGCGCGTCCCGGTCCTCGCCAAACAGCCGGATCACGCCCGCGCGCTTGCGCAAAAGCCCAAGGATGGCGCGCATCAGCACCGATTTCCCCTGGCCCGAGCCGCCGACAAAGCCCAGAACTTCGCCGCGGAACACGTCGAGATCGAGCCCGTCCATGACCCTGTGCTCGCCGAACTGCACCACGAGGNNATGACCATGAAAATGCTTTTCACGACCGCGGCGGTCACCTGCCGTCCCAGCGATTCGGCGGACCCTAATGTCGCCAGCCCGTCTTGCGTCGAGATGAGACCGATCACCAGCGCCATGAAGGGGGCCTTGATCAGTCCGACCAGGAAAGTGTTCACGCCGATCGCGTCTTTCAACAGGACCAGAAATGTCGTTGGGCTGATGTCGCCATAGCCCCAGGAGACCAGCAAGCCGCCAAACAGCGCCGCCATGTCGGCGATGAAGGTCAGCAGCGGCACGGCGATCATTAGCGCGAGCACGCGCGGAACCACTAAGACCTCGATCGGCGACAGGCCCATGACGCGCAGGGCGTCAATCTCCTCGCGCATCTTCATCGAGCCGATTTCGGCCGTTATCGCCGATCCCGAACGGCCGGCGATCATGATCGAGGTCAGCAGCACCCCCAATTCGCGCAGCACCAAAATGCCGATGAGATCGACCGAATAAATGGTCGCGCCAAAGCGCGCCAGTTGGAAAATGCCCTGTTGCGCGACGATGGCGCCGACCGCGAGATTGATCAGCGCGATGATCGGAATGCTGCGAAAGCCGAACATTTCAATCTGGTAGACGAGCGACGTCCCGCGAAACAGTTCCGGACGCAGCAGGATGCGGCCGATCGCGGTGATGAATTCACCGAGAAAGCCCATGCCGCGATAATATTCGCGAAGCGCGCTGACGACGGACAATCCGAGATCCGCCAATAGATCGACGAACAGATTCGTGGGTTTGGCGCGAGGCGGCGGCAATATCTCGATCGCCGTCTCCTTGAGGAGGATCTGGTGTTCGGGCCGTGCATCCTCGAACGAGGCCGTGACGCCGGCGCGAATCAATTCGTTCCGGGCGCGATTGAGCGCGAGCGCCCCGGCGGTGTCGAGATTGGCGATCGCGCTCATGTCGATGACCACGGCGCGCGCGCCGCGTCCTTGCGAGACGATCTCCTCCGCCTTTCGCTCGAGCGTTCTGGACGCCCGCAAAATCCAGCCGCCGGTCAGGGCGATGCGCCTGATGCCGCCGCTCTCGCGACTGGTCAGTTCGGGCGGGTCGGCCTCGATCTCTGTCGCCATGACGCCCCGTCGCGGTTCGTTTCGGGCAATCGCGGGCGCCGGTCTCGCCAAGAATCACGGCGCTAGAGCAAGTTCCGCGAAAGTTGATGGACCTTTGCGATCAGCACTTGCTCCAGCTCTTTGATCTTTGCGCGATTTCCTGTCCTTTGAACGATTCCGTTCGAACGATAAGCGCGCGGCGCCAAAAAGCCTGCGAATCGTCTTATCTTCGCCGATGGCCAATGTCGAGCGCGTTGGTCGGAAACACTCAGCGGCGACGCTGCTATTTAGGAGACCAGATGGGCGCCCAGCTGACCGTGGCCGTCGAGGCCTTTCCAATCGAAGGGCGCTTCGTGATCGCGCGCGGCGCCAAGACGCAGGCGCTGGTCGTGACCGCGACCCTGCGCGCCGGCGCCGCCGTCGGACGGGGCGAATGCGTGCCCTACGCCCGTTACGGCGAGAGCGCCGACAGCGTCGTGGCGGCGATGGAGAGCACGCGCGTCCACATCGAGGCCGGGGCTGATCGCGCCGCGCTGCAAGCCCTGCTTCCGGCGGGCGCGGCGCGCAACGCGCTGGATTGCGCCTTATGGGATTTGGAGGCCAAGACTCGGGGCGTCCCAGCGCATCGCGGCGCCGGCCTTGCCTCGCTCGCGCCCTTGACCACCGCCTTCACCCTCTCGGTCGGAACGCCCGAGGAGATGCGAGCGGCGGCGGCGCGCGCCGCCCGTCGCCCCTTGTTGAAGGTCAAGCTCGCCGGCGAGGGCGACGCCGCGCGACTGCTGGCCGTGCGCGCCGGCGCGCCGCGCGCGACGCTGATCGTCGACGCCAACGAAGCCTGGCGCGAGGAAAATCTCGTCGCCAATATCGAGGCTTGCGCCAGGGTCGGCGTCGCGCTGATCGAGCAGCCGCTGCCGGCCGGGGCCGACGAAATTCTGGGCCGGATCGAGCGCCGGGTGAAAATCTGCGCCGACGAAAGCGCCCACGACCGCGCTGGATTGGCCGCGTTGCGCGGCCGTTACGACGCGGTCAACATCAAGCTGGACAAGACCGGCGGCCTGACCGAGGCGCTGGCGATGGCCCAGGAGGCGCGCGAACTCGGCTTCGCGATCATGGCGGGCTGCATGGTCGGCACTTCCTTAGGCATGGCGCCGGCGGTTCTGATCGGGCAATCCGCCGCCTATGTCGACCTCGACGGCCCGCTGCTGCTCGCGCGGGACCGCGAGCCCGGCCTTCGTTACGAGGGCTCGACGCTGCATCCGCCGGAGGCGGAGCTGTGGGGCTAGGAGCGGGTCAAAGACCTTTTTCGACCTCGAGATTCGCGCCGAGCCAGCCCAAAATGCCGCCGCCGAAATGCGTGTCGACGTCGCGGCGGCCGGCGAGCCTCGCCTGCTCCATCGCCGTGACCGAGCGTCGCCCCGAGCGGCAGTAGATCACCACCTTCTTGCCAGCCGGCGCGACCGGCAGCTTGGCGGGATCGAATTTCGACAGCGGATTGAACAGCGAACCCTTGATATGGCCCGCCGCGTATTCCTCCGCCTCGCGCACGTCGACGAGCAGGATGGAGCCGTCGTCGAGGCCCTTTTTCAGATCCTCGAGACTGATGTCGTGATAGGCGAAGGAGCTCATGCGGCCGTCCTTTAATTGAGACGTCGCGATATTTCACAAAATCGTCGCGGAGTCGAGAATGGGACGGCGGCGGGAAGCGCGCGGCGACTCTACTCCGCCGCCTCGCGCAACTGCTCCCGCGCGCGCTCGCGCAAATCGTCGATCGGAACGAGCCGGCCCGCGTCCTCGTAATGCCAGAAGGTCCAGCCGTTGCAAGCCGGCAGCCCCTGCACCAAGGCCCCGGTCTTGTGGATCGAGCCGACGATGCCGCCGATCGCCAGCGCACCATCCGCCCGCACTAGCGCGCTGTGGCGCCGCTTGGCGTCCGCGAGCTTCGCGCCGGGCGCGATGAGGCCCGCGTCGACGAGGCTGGCGAAGGCGATCCGGGGCTCGCTCCGCTTCGTGGGCGCGGTGGTCAGCGTGGCCGGATCGAGCGGCTCGACCGCGTCGATGCGCGCCTGCGCGGCGTCTGCATAGGCGTGATCGCGCTCGATGCCGAGGTAATCGCGGCGCAGGCGCTTGGCGACCGCGCCAGTGGTGCCGCTGCCAAAAAACGGATCGAGCACGAGGTCGCCGGCGTTCGAGGCCGCGAGCATCACCCGAGCTAGAAGGGCTTCCGGCTTTTGGGTCGGATGGGTTTTTCTGCCCTGCGCGTCCTTGAGGCGTTCGCCGCCGGTGCAGATCGGGAACAGCCAGTCGGAACGCATCTGGCAGTCTTCATTCGCCGCCTTCAGCGCTTCGTAATTGAAGGTGTAGCTTTTGGCTTGCGGGCCGCGTGCGGCCCAGATCATGGTCTCGTGGGCATTGGTGAAGCGGCGGCCGCGAAAATTTGGCATCGGATTGGTCTTGCGCCAGACAATGTCGTTCAGGATCCAGAACCCGAGATCCTGCATGATGGCGCCGACGCGAAAAATATTATGGTAGGAGCCGATGACGAAAATCGTCGCTTGCGGCTTCATGACGCGGCGCGCGGCCTCGAGCCAGTCGCGCGTGAAGGCGTCATATTCCGCGAAATCGGTGAATTTGTCCCAGTCGTTGTCGACGCCCGCGACCAGGCTCTGATCGGGCCGCGTCAATTTATTCGCGAGTTGGAGATTATAGGGGGGGTCGGCGAAAACGAGATCCACGCTCTCCGGCGCCATTGCGCGGAGAATCTCGACGCTGTCTCCGCGAAAGACGCTGTTGCGCGACACCGCGCGAGGCAACCCTGAAACCCGTGACCCAGTACGCGTGACCTTTAGCTGGGTTTTGAGGCGGGTCGTCTCGACGCGTGCGCTACTCATGAACTCGATACCGGTTACGCTTACCAACGAGCGTGACTATGCGGGATCGAGGTAAAGGGCGCGTTTAACGAGGCGCGCGGCGCGCGTCCCCTTTTCGAACGCCTTTCTTAAGAAAATGCTTTCTTTACCAATTGGTTATTGGACATAAACGGGACCGAATCAGCCGCCTCGCCCCCCGCGCAAGGGGGAGAAGCTCATGCGGTGATAAGGGGTTGGACCGAGATTGGCGAGCGCGGCCAGATGGCGCGGCGAGCCATAGCCCGTGTTGGTCTCGAACCCGTAAGCCGGATATTCCTCGGCCAGGCGCCGCAGCAAACTGTCTCGCGCCACCTTGGCCACGATCGAGGCGGCGGCGATCGACAGCGATTTGGCGTCGCCCTTGACGATCGCGGAGCCTGGACAAGGAAGGCCGGGCAGATCGCGGCCATCGACCAAGACAAAGGCGGGCGCGAGAGAAAGCCCCGCGACCGCTCGCTCCATCGCCATTAATGACGCCTTGCGGATGTCGGTGGCGTCGATCTCGGCGGCGGTCACGAAGGCGAAGCTCGTCGCGAGCGCGCTTTCGATGATCCGGGCGAAGGCCATTTCCCGCGATTTCGCGCTCATCGCCTTGGAATCATTGAGCCCGTCTGGAATGTTGGCGGGATCGAGAATGACGGCGGCCGCGCAAACCGGCCCCGCGAGAGGGCCGCGCCCGACTTCGTCGACCCCGGCGACCGGCCAAAGTTTTTTCCGCCGCGACTCGTTTTCGGCGGCAAAATCAGGGACGCCCTTTCGCGGTTTTTGCGCCGGCGTCATTAAGGGCTTCTCCCCACCCGCGGCGTCCTCGCGGCGCAAAACTTTTTTGTGTCACGCTTGGATGGCGACCGGTTCAAAATAACACAAGCTGCTCGGCGCTTCGACGGGGCGGCTGAAACAAATCGCAGCGCAGCTTCGCGCCGGCGCCATAGCCCAGCCGGGCGGCGGCCATCTCGAATCTCCGGCCGATCATCCAGGCATAGGGCCCGACGCCCGTCATCCGCTTGCCGAAGCCCGAGTCATAGAGCTTGCCCTCCCTCGCGCCGCGCACCTGCGATAGCACATGCCTCGCCTTGTCTGGATAATGCGTGAGCAGCCATTCGCTGAAGAGGTCGCGCAACTCGAGCGGCAGGCGCAACATCACATAACCGGCTTCGCGCGCGCCGGCGGCGAAGGCTCTCGTCAGGATTGTCTCGATCTCGGCGTCGTTCACGGCGGGGATGATCGGCGCGACCAAGACCGAAACCGGGATGCCGGCGGCGGCGAGCTTTTCGATCGTCTCGAGCCGGAGAGCCGGAGAGGCCGCGCGCGGCTCCATCTTCCGCGCGAGTTCCCTGTCCAGCGTCGTCACGGAGATCGCGACCTTGACCAATCCTTTACGCGCCATCGGCGCGAGGAGGTCGATATCGCGCGCGACCAGCGCGGATTTCGTCACTATGCCCACGGGGTGATTGGCGCGCGCCAGCGTTTCGAGCACGCCCCGCATCACGCGGCAGCGCTTTTCGGTCGGCTGGTATGGATCGGTGTTGGAGCCGATCGCCAGTGTTCTCGGGACATAGCCCGGCGCCGACAATTCGCGCTCCAGCACTTGCGCCGCGCCCTCCTTGACGAAAATTTCGGTCTCGAAATCGAGCCCGGGCGAATAGCCGACATAGGCGTGGGTAGGCCGCGCGTAGCAATAGACGCAGCCATGCTCGCAGCCGCGATAGGGATTGATCGAGCGGTCGAAGCCGATGTCGGGCGAGTCGTTGCGCGTGATGACGCTTCGAGGCTTCTCTATATGTATATTGGTCTTGAGCGGGGGCAGGTTCTCCAGCGAGCCCCATCCGTCGTCGATCTCCTCGCGCGCGAAGGCCTCGAAGCGCCCGCTTGCATTCGACACGGCGCCGCGTCCGCGCCGTCGCACGAAATCGATTTCGCGGGCCGATTCCGCCAGCGCCTCGCGAGGCGGACGCCCGGCGGCGGGGCGGGATATTCGCGGCGGGGCCGCTAGCGGAAAATGCTCCAGACAGCTCATGACGACGCTCTCCCAAAGCGGCCGAACCGCTCCGTTTCGGCGAGACCGGCTCGCGGCCCCCGGCGCGCCTGTTGGGGGACAGAATCACACGCCGGGAACAGCAATGCCGCACGCGTATACGCTTACGCCACAACGCCTTACGCGACGCCCACGACCAACCCGAACACTCGCGCCACCCGCGCCGGACGAGAACAAACGGCGAATAACGAACAAATAAAGAACACGCCGGAGGCTGTCAAGAGCGAGGTCGTCCGAAAATCCGGGATGGACTTTTCGGGAGACAGGTTACCTTTCGTTCGATCCCGGCTAGCTTGTCCCCATGACAATCGAATCAATCGTTGAATATGCATTCCGCATTCGCGAATTGCGCCGGGCGGGGCCGAGCAACCTCGAGCAGGCTCTGGCGCCGGCGTTTCAGCGCCTGCTCGAATCCGTGCTGCCCAGGATTTCCGCGAACGGTCTGATCGTCGTTCCCGAATTCGCGACGCCGGGCGTCGGCAGGCCCGACATCGCGCTCAAACGCGCCGGTCAGCCGCCCCGCGCCTTCGTCGAACTGAAGGCCCCAACGAAACCCGCCGATCCGGCCCGCTATCGCGACGCCCACGACAAACGGCAGTTCGAGCGGTTCCAGTCCTTGCCGGTTTGGGCGGTGTCGAATTTCGCCAGCCTGCGGGTTTTTCGGCGCGAGGAACCGATCGCGGCGATTAAAATCGTCCCGGACGCCGCGCTCGATCCACGAACAACGGACGCCAAAGCCGAGCGCTTGATTCGCGACGGCGACCCGAATGCGCTGTTGAGGGCACTGACACCGCTTGCGCTCGAAGATCCACCAGCGGCGAATGACGCCGAAGAACTCGCCGCGAATCTCGCCCATGCCGCGCGGCTTATGCGGAGCATCGTCGAAGACCGGCTCGCCGAATTGACTGCCGCTGGAGCGGTGAACGCGCCGCTGCAAGCCGTCCGCGACGAATTCCGCGAGGTGCTTTACGCCCATCCTCAAGCGGCCGGCTACAACGTCGAGCGCTTCGACACGCTTTTCGCGGCGGCTTTCGCGCAAACGCTGGCCTTCGGCCTGCTATTGGTGCGCGAGGCGACGGACCGCCCTGTCGATAGCGAAGCCTGGCGAAACATGCCGCCCGAACATGCGTTGATGCGCACGACCCTGCGCGTGTTGAGCCAGGAGGAAATCGTTCGCGACGTCGGCGTCGGCTTCGACGTGATCCTCGACACGGTGAACAGTTTCGAGGCGGCTATCCTTGCGCGAAGGACCGGACAGCCCGATCCGATCCTGTATTTTTACGAAGACTTCCTGCAGGTGTTCGATCCCGCCGCGCGCGAGCGCTACGGCGTCTATTACACGCCGGTCGAGGTCGTGGACCTATATGGTCGCCGCGCTCGACCGCGCCCTTCGGGAAAATCTCGGCACGGCGGGTTTGGTCGACGACGCCGTGACGCTGCTCGATCCGGCGACGGGTACGGGAACCTTCCTGCTCGGCGTCATCGAGCATGTCCGGCATTCCGTGGAATCCGGCGCGGGTCCGGGCGCCGTGCCCGGAGCCTTGCGAGCTTTGTCCGGACGGCTGTTCGGTTTCGAACTGCTTGTCGGACCCTATGCCGTTGCTCATTATCGGCTCCGCCACGCCATGGGCGCCTTGCGGGCCAATCAAAGGGTCGGCGTTTTTCTGGCCGATACGCTCGCCGAGCCCGGGGCGGCGGCGCCCGAAGGCCGACTCGGTTTTGTCGCCGAAAATATCCGCACCGAACGGCACGAGGCGGATCGCATCAAACAGAGCCAGCCGATTCTCGCGATCATCGGCAATCCGCCTTACCGGCGGCTGGCGGCGGGTGAAATCGGCGAACTCGTCGGCGACTGGATGGACGAGATTTGGAACGACCTCAAGGAGCCGGTGCGAATCGCCGGCTGGGCCAACCAGCTCAATACCTTTCCCGAGCTTTCCGTCGCCTTCTGGCGCTGGGCGATCTGGAAAATGTTCGAAAGCGAAGGCGCCCCGCGTCGCGGCGTCGTGGCCTTTATTTCCAACAGAACTTTCCTCGCTGGAAAGCCTTATGCGGGTTTGCGCAAGATGCTGCGCGAACGCTTCGACCACATCGAGATCATCGATCTGCGCGGCGATATCAGGCGCGGCGAGCGGGCGGGCGTGGACGGCGATCAAGGCGTGTTCAATATTCAGGTGGGCACGGCGATCACGCTGGCGATATCAGACGGAAGCAAGCTTGAGGGCGCCCTGGCCGACGTGAGCTATATCGACAGCTGGGCGGAAGAACTGTTTTCGCGCCGGGCCAAGCTCGACTGGTTGAGGGACGGCTTTGAAACGGGCAGGCGACCGGGCGCGGTCGGCGTGGCGCGCGGGGTTCTCGACGATATGAAGCCCGAGCCGTTTCAGGTTGAGGAATGGCCAAGTTTATCGGGTTGTTTTGCGTTCAAGCGATCAGGCGTTCAAACGAAGCGAGATAATTTTGTTTACGGGTTTTCACGGGCCGCGGTACAGGCTGGAGTTACGAATTTCTTAGCGGCACCCGAAGTCACAGCGCGCGCAATTTTTCATGACAGCCGAGATCGGAAATGGGTTGGCGCGCATGCCATCCCTTTCGATGGCCGTCGGATTACTCAGGTGAGCTACCGTCCGCTCGACAATCGCTATTTATACAATCACGCCGCCTATGGAGACTTTCTTCGTCCCGAACTTCAGGCCGTTTGGGGCCAGAGGAACGTCGCGCTTTACGCCATGCCCTTCGCCACCGGCGCTGGCCCGGCCGTCTGGTGCCACGGCCTGCTGCCCGACTACCATGCCTTCAGTGGTCGCGGCGGTTACGCCTTCCCATTGCGCGACAACCGTCCCGGCCATGGGCCGTTCAACGTCGCGCCCGCGTTGATCGCCGGTCTCTGCGCCGCCTATGGCGCGCAAGTCGGCCCCGAAGACGCCTTCGACGCAATTCTGGCGCTGCTGTCCGCGACATCCTACACGCTGCGCTTCGCGGAGGATTTGGAGGATGTGTTTCCGCACGTGCCGTTTCCGAACAATCACGAGCATTTTCTTGCCGCCGCCGAATTGGGGCGGGAAATTCGCGCTGTCGAAACCTTCGCCCGTCCACCAGGCCCCGAGTTTTTGACTCGCGCGGCGGCGCGGGTGGAGACCGCGGCGACCGGGGCCTTGCAGGCGAGCGACTGGACGGACGGCGAAATCTTCCTTTGCGCCGACGGAAGCGGGCGGGTTTCCGGCGTCAGCGCGGCGGTTTGGGGCTTTTCGGTCAGCGGCTATCGCCTGCTCTATCGCTGGCTCGACGCCCGCGAGGGGCTCGCCGTGGATCATGCGCTCATCACGCAAATGCGCGATGCTGTGGGCAGAATCGCCGAACTGATTGATCTTTTCGCCCGCGCCGATACACTTCTTTCGCGGATTCTGCCGAGAACTCTGACGCGCGAAGCGCTCGGGCTCGGCCAAAACGAGACCCCAAACGAAGGCGAGACTTCAAACGATCATGAGTGAGCACGCGCCCGATCTCTTCGGCTTCAAGCCCCGCCAGGGCGATCTCTTCGCGGGCGAACCCGCGCGCAATGACGGAGTTTACACACCCGACCCCGCCGCGATCCGCGTCCGGCTCCACAAATTGCTGGCGCGGGCCAAGGCGGCCCAGTCTGAGCCGCCCTGGTGTGAGCGGGACACGCGGATGTGGCAGACCGTTTTTCCGCAAATGGCGAATTGGCTGCCGCGCGACGAAGCGGAGCAGTTGCGGCTGGAGTTCCGGAGCGAACTGGAGCGGCTGAAGGTTCCGCCGGAAGCTTGATCGCGTGAGGCGGTCGGTCGATAATCGACACAACAGCAACGGCGCGCTTGTTTCGCCGCGACTTCACGAAAAGGCGAAGCCCGTGACCCTCCCCCTCGCCCTGACGCAGGGCGACCCTTCCGGCATTGGGCCGGAAATTGCACTCAAGGCTTTTCGCGCTCGCGAAACCGGCGATTTGCCGCCGTTTTTCGTCGTCGGCGATCCCGCGCTGTTCGCTCGCGTTTCGAAATCGCTTGGGCTCGATGTCGACGTGGAGGCGACGACTCCGGCCGGCGCCGTCGAGGTTTTCGCGCGGGCGCTGCCCGTCGTTCCTCTTGGAGGAGCCGTCAATGGTCTTCCCGGCGAACCCGACCTTCTCGACGCGCCGCTGACGATCCGCTCGATCGAACTCGCGGTGGAATTTGTCGCGCGAAATCAGGCGCGGGCGGTCGTCACCAATCCGATTTCCAAGCAAGCGCTTTACGCGGCGGGATTTAAACATCCGGGTCATACCGAATTTTTGGGCGAACTCGCGCTGCGTTACTTCGGCCTCCCGGCGCGGCCGGTGATGATGCTGTGGGCTCCTGAACTCGCGGTCGTGCCGGTGACGATCCATGTCGCGCTGGCCGAGGTTCCCGGGCTGTTGACCCGGCGATTGCTGATCGAGACCGGCCGCGTCGTCGCGGCGGATCTGACGAATCGCTTCGGCGTCGCGGCGCCGCGTCTCGCCTTCGCCGGGCTCAATCCGCATGCGGGGGAAGGCGGCGCGATGGGGCGCGAGGAGATCGACGTGATCGCGCCGGCGGTGGAAGCCTTGCGCGCGATGGGGATCGACGCCAGCGGCCCCCACCCCGCGGACACGATGTTCCACGCGGCGGCGCGCGCGAAATATGATGTGGCGCTGTGTCCGACTCACGATCAGGCGTTGATTCCTATAAAGACTCTGGCGTTCGATCGCGGCGTCAATGTCACGCTGGGCCTGCCCTTCGCGCGCACCTCGCCGGACCACGGAACGGCCTTCGACATCGCCGGCAAGGGCGTCGCCGACGCGTCGAGCCTGATCGAGGCGATCCGACTCGCCGGGCGCATCAGCGGATGATCGACGATTTGCCGCCGCTGCGCGAGGTCGTCGCGCGTCACGGGCTCGACGCGCGCAAGGCGCTGGGCCAGAATTTTCTTTACGATCTGAACCTTACGTCCCGCATCGCCCGGGCGGCGGGCCCGCTCGAAGGCGTGACGGTCGTCGAGATCGGTCCCGGCCCCGGCGGCCTCACCCGCGCGCTGTTGGCTCATGGCGCGGAACGTGTCATAGTTATTGAGCGCGACCCGCGCTGTTTGCCGGCGCTCGAAGAAATTTCCGGGCGCTATCCGGGGCGGTTGGTCGTCGTCGAGGGCGACGCGCTCACGATCGATCTTGTCGGAACCGTTCATGCGCACCGCGCGGCCAAGAATGCGTCTGGCGCGCTCCAAAATGTGCGAATATGCGCGAATTTGCCCTATAATATTGCGACAGCCCTGCTGGGCGGGTGGCTCGAGGCCGAGCCCTGGCCCTCCGTGTTCGACCGCTATGTGCTGATGTTTCAACGCGAGGTGGCCGAGCGCATTGTCGCGACACCGGCGCAGCGGATCGACTACGGGCGGCTCGGCGTATTGTGTGGTTGGCGAACCAAGGCGCGGATATTATTCGATGTTCCGCCGTCCGCATTCACGCCGCCGCCAAAGGTCGTCTCGTCGGTTGTGGAGTTGATTCCAAACCCGTCGCCGCTGCCCTGCAACCGAAAGTTGTTGGCTCTCGTGACGCAGGCGGCGTTTGGACAGCGGCGCAAGATGTTGCGCCAGAGCCTGAAGGGGCTCGGCGTCGATCCGGCCCTGCTCACGGCGAGCGCTGGCGTCGATCCGACGCGGCGGGCGGAGGAGATTGATATCGCTGGATTTGTCGCGCTGGCGCGGGCGCTGGAACAGCTTCGCGTCACGCCTTAGCCTTGCGTAATCAAAGAGCGGGGTCGCCTCAAAACTCGATGCCCTCCTGCGCCCGCACGCCAGCCGCGAAGTGATGCTTAACCAGCGTCATTTCGGTGACGAGATCCGCCGCCGCGATCAGTTCAGGCTTGGCGTTGCGGCCGGTCACGAGGATATGCAGATCGTCGCGGCGGCCGCGCAACGTCGCGATGACTTCGTCCAACGGCAGATGGTCGTAGCGCAGCGCGATGTTCAACTCGTCGAGCATCAGCAGGCGCAGCTCCGGGTCGGCCATCAGCTCCCTCGCCTTTTCCCAGGCGCGGCGGGCCGCCGCTTCGTCGCGGGCGCGGTCCTGCGTTTCCCAGGTGAAGCCCTCGCCCAGCGTGTGCCAGGAAACGCGTTCCTTCCCGAGCAGCTCCAGCATGGTCCGCTCGCCGCTCTGCCAGGCGCCCTTGCCGAATTGCACCACGCCGACCTTCCAGCCATGGCCGAGCGCCCGCAGCACGAGCCCGAAGCCCGCCGTGGACTTGCCTTTGCCGGGGCCGGTGTGGACCATCAGCAGGCCCTTGGCGGCAATGGGCTTGCTCGCGACCTCGGCGTCCTGCACGGCCTTTCGCTTTTCCATCTTGGCGCGATGACGCGCGGCTTCGTCTTGCTGGTTCATGGGCGCTCGCGTGAAAGTTTTGGCGATATTGAAGCAGCGTCGCGCGTTAGTTCGTGGTCAGGCGATAGCGCACGAAGTCGTCGGCCTGCGCGAAAGCGTCGTAGAGCCGCCGCGCCGCCAGATTTTCGGCGCGTATGCCAATAGAGACGCGACCACCCGCGATGACTCGCCATCGCGACGAGATCGGCGATCAGCGCGCGACCGACGCCGCGGCCTCGGGCGGAAGGATCGACGAACAGATCCTCCAGATAGCATATGAGCTCCTGAACGAAGGTTCCCTCGTGCAGCAGCGAATGGGAGAACCCTAAAAGCCGCCCCTGTTCCTCGGCGATCCGGCACAGAATCGCCGGCCGCGGCGCGACGATCCGCCGCCATGTGGCGGCGGTGACATGCTCGGGCAGATGGGTCTCGTAAAATTCCGTGTAGCCGCGCCAAAGCCCGCGCCATTGCGCTTCGTCGTCGCTGCGCGCCGTTCTAATCCGCATTGGAGTCTCCGCCTGGTAGTGCGGCAGTTTGAAGTTCCGGTTTGCGCCACGAGCTGACGTTGAGCTGCGAGCATATACCGGACATTCGCGGGCGGTCTGCAATGACCGCTATCGGACTGCGGGCCAACGTGAACCATCGACCCATTCCAGTCGGTCCGCTATCGGGGGAAACAATTAGGCGGCGGACGTTCGAAGCGGCGTGGCGCAGACACACGACAACTGACCGCCACCCCCCCACAATCGCTATGACTCTGACGAACGGCCCCGTTCTTTGCGCCGCCCGCGCCGGCGGCGCCGGGACCGGGGGTTGACGCCGCTGGCTATGCCGGCAGGATGAGCACCTTCGTCTTGATCGGCGTTCGCGCATAGAGGTGGATCATGTCCTGACTGAGGAGGCCGGTACAGCCGCTCGTAACGCCGGTCCCGATCGACTCGGGGTCGCTGGTGCTGTAGATCGTGCAGACTGTGTAGCGCCCGTTCTGATAGAGATAGAGCACGCGGGCGCCGAGCGGATTCTCCAGACCTCCCGGCATGCCGCGGGCATATTTGCGGGCCTCTGGCTGACGCGCGATCATCTCCTTGGGCGGCGTCCATATGGGCCATTCGCCCTTGCGCCCCACATAAGCTTCACCGTTCCACAGGAAGCCGGGGCGGCTGACATTGGCGCCATAGCGGGTGGCGTTTCCTTCGCCTTCGATGCGGTAAACATAGTAATTGGTGGGATCGATGATAATCGTGCCGGGCGCTTCCTTGCTGTCGTAGCGCACGGTCCGGCGCCAATATTTCGGATCGACCTTCCTGAGATCGACCGCCGGGATCGGGAATTTCTCGCCCGGCGCCGGCCCGTAAAGCGCCGCCATCTCGGCTGGGATCATGCCGTCGGACGTCGCGCAACCGGTGAGCCCCAGCGCTCCGAGACTGGCGGCGGAGCCGAACAGAAACGACCGGCGGTCGAGACGCCCCGACCGAAGCCCAAGCGGAGCTCCCTCGTTTCTTTCGCCGGCATCGGCGATCCCATCGTCCATGAGCATGATTTTGGAGTTTCCCATGTCCTGTCGCCCGGCCAGAGAATACTCCGGCATAAACCCGCTGAAGGTCTTTGCGGAGCTGATTTGCCATCACACGGCTCGATTGGCAAGATCGGGCCTTCGCCGCGCGACGCTTGCCATGCGCCAAAGCCGGCAACTCCGCGCGCGGAGGGATCGACGAACAGATCCTCCTGATAGCATATGGGCGCCTAACGAAAGGTTCCCTCGCGCGGCGCGAATGGGAGAATCCCGGCAGCCGGCCCTCTTGCTCGGCGAACCGGCACGGAATCGCCGGCTCGGGCGCGACGATCCGTCGCCATGTGGCTCCGGTGACGTGCTCGGGCAAACGCGTCTCATAAAATTCCGTGTAGCCGCGCCAAAGCCCGCGCCATTGCGCTTCGTCGTCGGGACGCGCCGTTCTGATCCGCATTGGAGTCTCCGCCCGATAGTGGGGCAGTTGAATTTCAGGTTTGCGCCAATAATAGACATTCTAAGGCTGAGATACGGCTCGCTCTTTTCATCAGGCTTGCTTCACACGATTCCTAACATCGACGATTTTTTCAATCACCGTGTGCGAGCCGGAAGTCGTTGAAAAGAGCTGCTGACCGAAGAGGTTTACCCGTGCGTCGAAGACTACCAGATAGCCAAGATGCGTTTTTCGGTTGTCCATGTAGTGATTAATCTGCTCCTCGCCCGAGGCGGCGTAGGCGCTCGAATAGCCACCACCGCACATCTTCAGTTCGATGATAATCCCCAGGTCGCCTTCCATTTTGACATACAGGTCGAGGCGTCCAGCCCCGGTCCCTACTTCCTCAAAAATCTCCACCCGGTCGCCAAACCGGGCTTTAAGGAACGTATGGAGCAAATCCTGCGCCCGACCTTCCGGACCCGCTACCCACTTGTAGCCACTTTTTTCATCGCTTACCCAAAAGCGCATACGCTTTTCTGCGGCGATGAATCGCGCGAAATCATCCAACGCACTCTCAAATTCCACCCGTGTGACCGATCCCACGGCACGCATTAGCGGCGTGGGCAAAATCGTTCCTCCCAACTGGAGAGCGCGCTCACGAAGATCGGTTGCGCTCTTGCGAAGGTTTTCATCGCCACCGAGCACGTTAAGTAATCTTGTGAACGTCGTGACGGCGCTCGACATATCGCCTGCCTCAAGCTGCGACTTCCCGAGGGCAAAAGTCAGGCCTGGAAGTTCCCCCCGAAGCCTCAATTGCTTGCGCAAGAAAATGGCGGCGTCGCCCCATTTCTCTTGACGCCACAGGCAATCGATCAGAGCGCTCTGTGCAAAGCCATCAAGCGCGTCAGCATTCAGAACTTCTCGGAACCATCTTTCGGCGCGGTCGAGTTGCCCCCGGCGTGCAAGGAGTTGGCCAATCGCCAGTTGAACCGGCTTCATCATTGCGGAGTCACCGCGCGCCGAAACGATTCGGCTTAGCGTGTCTTCCAGAATTTCCAGCCGCGCTGTGTCGGTCAATGATTTATCGAGCATGGCCCGGAATACCCGCACAGCCACAATCACTTCGAGATTGTTAGCGGCCTCGGCCTCCGCAAGGAGGTCCGTCGCTTCCACCGTATCAAATGCGACCGCTAAGCGGCTCACCCGCGCGGCGAGCTGAAAGTGCGGTAGCTTCCATTCTTCGGTTAGCTTCTCGGCCTCTTCTTCGAATGCATCTGCGGCAGCTTGGTCGCCGATATGGCATGCCTCAAATGCGGCAAGATGCAGCGAGCTGACGAACGCCTCATCGGCGCCGAGCAGTCCTCTCCGCAGTTTCACGGCTTCGCATGCGTCCCGAAATGCCTCTGTATGCTTGTTGAGGCGAGCAAAACGGTTTGCGCGTGAGTGCAGGGCTGCGGCACGCACATGCCGATCAAGCAAGCCTTCTGTGTCCAGCAGGCCAATCATTTCGTTCAACCGCGTTACCGCCTCAGCGGGATCGACTTCTATCAACAGGTTCGCAAGATGCATCAAGCTTTTCCCGGCTTCCTGTTTCTTGCCTGCCTCCAAGAAACTATCTGCCGATAATTGGGCAGCCCGACGGGCTTCAGGATCATTCTTATCTAAAATCAACGCGATGTTGCGCCATGCCCACCCTCTGCCCTCCGCATCCAATGTGCTCGGCGGCTTGAGCAGATCACGAAGGATGGAGAGGCCCGTCTCGCGATTACCTTTCTTGATGGCACCGAGCGCCACCGTCATTTTCAGTGCTGCGATCTTTTCAGCGCTGAGATTGTCCGAATCTTCGATAAGCAGAAGATCCGCATCCCGTCCTGCAACGTCAAAGCGACCCAGCCGGTGCGCCAAGAGAACGCGCTCCTCCAGAATAAATCGCCTGTCCTCGGGAGAAAGGATCGAGACATCGAAGCGGGTCAGCGTGTTTAAGAGCCGTTTAGACGGCGGGAACGAAAATACGCCTTTCTCTGCGGCGGATCGGACGGCCATGACCGCCCCATCGATCTCCTTTCGATCAAGCAGCAAATCGCATTCGGTGGCCAGGTCATCCGATGCTTTCACGAACCCCTGCGCGATCGCATCGAATACTTGACGGCCGAGTGGATTGTCCGATGGAGCAAGGTTATGCATGGCGGCATGAGTCGCAATCATAGTTCCACGTTCAAGGTCCAGCTGGAGGCTGACCTGATAGTCGCCGGCTGGAATCTCTTCGACGATATATCCATGCTGACTGAACGCAGCTGCGAGTTCGGCGAAGTCGGGCTGGTCCGGAACTCTATCGGCAGCGCGCGATGCACGCCCTTTTGCGGCATGGGGCTCCAACACCGAGCGAATCTTCCCAATTGCGTCGCCGGTGTCAGCGGAGCACTGCAAGGACCAGTTTCCGTCATCGGTTTTGAAGGCGGCGACGATACCGAGGGGCGTCTTTTCCGCGCCTTCCCCCTCAAAAATCGCAAGCCTCCGAGGCGGCACGTCGGCGTCTTCGGGAGTTGGCGTTTGATCACTCGGTTCGGTCACGAACACCCTCGCATCCTGAGATTAAAGGTTACAGTCTATTTTCGAAGCAGCCTCGAAGTTGGGGCATAACCTTCGCTCTAGCGGAGGACGAATGACAACGTCCCCAAAGGGTTGGGCAAAGGCGGAATTTCAACCCGACCCACCACCCTCCGCCCTCGCCCGTTTGACGGCGCGCATGGTCTCGGCATATGACTGAATGTGACGGTTCTTCGCAAGAAGTGAAAAGGGAACGCGGCGAGGGATTTCCCTTAAATCCGCGGCTGCCCCCGCAACTGTGACCGGCGAGGCCGCGCCATCAGCCACTGAGCCCCTTGGGCTTCGGGAAGGCGGCGCGATCCAGCGACCCGGGAGCCAGGAGACCTGCCGTCGTTTGTCGCAACGCTAGGCCGCCGGTGGGGCGGTTAAGGAGATGATCATGAACCAGCAAAGCCTTTCAAGCGCGAACCCGCTCGCCCTTTCCGCCGCCCGCGCGGAAGTTCTCAAGGCGGCTTTCGTCGCGCTGTTCCTGGGCGTCGGCCTCGTTTATCTCGTCGGTTTTTCCCATTCGGACACGGCGCATGACGCCGCCCACGACACGCGCCACTCCCTCTCCTTCCCCTGCCACTAAGCCAAGGGTGATTTCGCGCGTCCTGGCGATCGGTCTGATCGCCGGGCTTGTCGCCGGGCTTGCGGTCGCGGCCCTGCAACAAGTCACCACGACGCCGCTCATCCTCGCGGCGGAAGTCTATGAGTCGGCGCAACACTCTCATGCGGAGCCGGCCAGCGAAGGCTGGAAGCCGGCGGAGGGCGCGCAGCGCATAGCCGCGACCAGCGTCGCCGATGTCGCGACAGCCGCGGGCTATGCGTTGATCTTGCTCGCGCTGATGCTCGTCGCCGGCGACACGATAGAACCTCGCCGCGCGCTCGCCTGGGCGGCTTGCGCCTTCGCGGCGACTGGCCTCGCGACGGGGCTTGGCCTCGCGCCGCAATTGCCGGGCGCGGCGGAAACGGATTTGTTCGCGCGCCAGCTTTGGTGGGTCGGGACCGCCGCCGCCACCGGCGCGGGCCTTTTCGCGCTGCTGCGGCGCGATGAATTCGTCGCCAAGGTCTTGGGCGCGGCGCTGCTCGCCCTCCCGCATATTTTGGGCGCGCCGCGACCGGCGGCGCCGGAAAGCACGGCTCCGGCTGAACTCGCCGCGCAATTCGCCGCGTCGTCGCTGACGGTGCAGGCGATCACATGGGCGCTCGCCGGCGCGTTTGTCGGCGTTCTCTGGCGCGAGTGCCAGGCCCGCGACGCGCTAAAGGCAATGAAATGACCTCAAAAATCCCCACCACCATCGTCACCGGCTTTCTCGGCGCCGGCAAAACCACGCTGATCCGCCATTTGCTGGAGACGACGCGGGACCGCCGCCTCGCGCTGGTGATCAATGAATTTGGCGATGTCGGGGTCGACGGCGAGATTTTGCGCGCCTGCGGCGTCGATAATTGCCCGGACGAAAATATCGTCGAACTGGCCAATGGGTGTCTGTGCTGCACCGTCGCCGACGATTTCGCGCCGGCGATCGAGGCGTTGCTGGCGCATGAAAAGCGCCCCGACCACATCATCATCGAAACATCGGGGCTGGCCCTGCCGAAGCCGCTCGTCAAGGCGTTCGACTGGCCGGCGATCCGTTCGCGCCTCACCGTCGATGGCGTCGTCGCCGTCGTCGATGGACGAGCCGTGGCGGAAGGACGGTTCGCCGACGATCTCGACGCCATCGCGCGCGAGCGGGCGGAAGACCCGACCATCGACCACGACAATCCGCTCGAAGAGGTCTTCGAGGACCAACTCGCCTGCGCCGATCTCGTGATCCTCAACAAGACCGATCTGCTGAGCGAAGAGGAGGAAGCGGGCGTGCTGGCGACGCTGCGCGCCGGCGCGCCGCGCGCCACGAAGATTCTTCGCGCGCGACAGGGCGCCGTCGACGCGCGCGTATTGCTCGGCCTCGCCGCCGCCGCCGAGGACGATCTCGCCAATCGCCCGTCGCATCACGATGGGCTGGAAAATCACGATCACCACGATTTCGACAGTTTCGTCATCGAGATCGCGGCCGCGGCGGACCCCGCGGCGCTTGTCGCGAGGCTCGCGGAAGTCGCTCTCGCGCACGACGTGTTGCGCATAAAGGGCTTTGTCGAAATTTCCGGCAAGCCGATGCGCCTGCTGGTGCAGGGCGTCGGCGCGCGCTTCCAGCATCACTTCGACCGCGCCTGGAGACCGGATGAGGCGCGCGCGAGCCGTCTCGTGGTGATCGGCCAAAAGGGCCTCGACCGGGCGCGCGTCGCCCGGCAACTCGCGTCGTCGTAACGCCATGCATCTCCTCGCCCGCGATCTTCACGGACTCGACGACGCGGGTGCGGCGATCGATCTCGAACAGACGCCGGCGGAAATCGTCTTTCTGTCCTTCTCGGACTCCGAGCTTGGCCTGCTGGCGCGCATTCACGACGAGGACGCGGCCTCGCGTCCCAGCCTGCGCTGCGCTTCGCTCGCGCAACTGAAACACCCCTTCTCCGTCGATCTTTATCTCGACAAGGTGGCGCGCCATGCGCGTCTTGTCATGGTCAGGCTGCTTGGCGGCAAGGAATACTGGTCTTACGGCGTCGAACAACTCGCGGCCCTGTCGCGCGCGCAAGGTTTTGCGCTCGCGATCGTTCCGGGCGACGGCTTGGACGATCCGCGTTTGCGCGAGGCCTCGACGCTGGCGCCGCGAGATTGCGCGCGCATATGGTCCTTCTTCCAGGACGGCGGCGCGGGGAACATGCGCGCCCTGCTCGGCTTCGCCGCCAGCCTTGTCGGCATGCCCGCCCCCTGGCGCGAAAGCGCGCGCGTCGAAAGCGCCGGCTATTGCGACGCGGCGCGACGGACGGCCGGCGCCGACGCCAGGCGCGCGCTGCTGGTTTTCTACCGCTCCCTCTTTCTTTCGGACGATCACGCGCCAATCGTCGCGCTCGCCGACGCGCTTTCCGCGCGAGGCGTGGCGGTGGAGGCGGTATTCGTCGCCAGCCTGAAGGATGGGGCGAGCGAGGCGTTTCTGCGCGAGGCGATCGGCGCGTTTCAACCCGACGTTATCGTGAACACGACCGCTTTTTCCGCGCGCGGCGCTAATGGCGCGGTGCTCGATCTCGCCGACGCGCCGGTGTTGCAGGCGGCGCTCGCCACCTCGTCGCGCGAGGCCTGGGCGGCCTCGAAGCGCGGCGCCAATGGCGCCGATCTCGCGATGAACATTGTGCTGCCCGAGATCGACGGCCGCATCTTCACCCGCGCGATTTCATTCAAGGCGCCGCCGGGCGCGCTTCTCGCCAGTCAATTCGCGCAAACGCGCCATGAGCCGGAACAACAGCGCATCGCTTTCGTCGCGAAGCTCGCCGCCAATTGGGCCGGATTGCGCCGCAAGGCGAACCGAGAAAAAAGCCTCGCGCTGATTTTATCGGACTACCCCGCGCGGCGCGGGCGCGGCGGCTACGCCATTGGGCTCGACACGCAAGCGAGCGTGGAGGCGATTGTCGAGGCGTTGAGGTCAGCGGATTACGATGTCGGCGAATCAAAGCCGCCGCGCGATCTGATGCGCGCGCTGGAGGACAGTCGCCACCATGCGCGGTTGTCGCTGGAAGAATATCGCCGCCTATTCGACGGATTGCCGCGGGAATTCGCGAACGCCGTGCGAAGCGCTTGGGGCGAGCCGGAGCAAGACTTAGGCTGTCGCGACGGCGCCTTTCATTTTTCGTGCTTCGAGTCGGGCAAGCTCGTCATAGCGCTGCAGCCGGATCGCGGCGCCAGAGCGGCGCGGCGCGAGACCTATCACGACGCCGACGCGCCGCCGCGTCATGGCTACGTCGCCTTTTATCTGTGGCTGCGCCATCGGCGCGCCATCGACGCGCTGATTCATCTGGGCACGCATGGCACGCTCGAATGGCTGCCGGGAAAATCGGCGATGCTCGACGAGGACTGCGCGCCCGAGGCGGTGCTCGGCCCGACGCCGCTGATCTATCCCTTCATCGTCAACGACCCCGGCGAGGCGGCGCAGGCCAAGCGACGCGCCTGCGCGGTCACCATCGGCCATCTGACGCCGCCGTTGGAGCAAGCCCAGCTTTACGACGACGCCGCGCGCATCGAACAAATGCTCGACGAATACGCCAATGCGGCGACGCTCGATCCGCGCCGGGCGAAGCTCATCGCGGGCGCCATCATGGACGAGGCCGAACGCACCGGCCTTGGCGCGGAATGCGGCGTGACGCGCGGCGCCGACGCCGCCGACGCGCTGACGAAGCTCGACGCATGGCTGTGCGACATGAAGGAAATGCGCATCGGTGACGGGCTACATGTGTTTGGCCGCGCGTTGGACGGCGACGTCATGCGCGACGCTTGCGCCAAGGCGGAGATGTCGGCGCTGTTGCGCGCCCTTGAGGGCCGCTTCATCGAGCCCGGTCCCGCCGGCGCGCCCTCGCGCGGACGCGTCGACGTGCTGCCGACCGGGCGCAATCTTTTTTGCATCGATCCGCGTCATGTTCCAACGCGCGTCGCCTATGACATCGGCCGCCGCGCCGCTCATGAGGTGATGACGCGCCACGCGCAGGAGCACGGCGATTGGCCGCGCGCGATCATGCTGGATCTTTGGGGCAGCGCGACGATCCGCACCGGCGGCGAGGATTTCGCGCAAGCGCTCGCGCTGCTGGGCGTCATCCCCCTGTGGGACAACGCCACCGCGCGGGTGATCGGTTTCGAGATCGAGCCGATGGCCAAGCGCGAGTTTCCGCGCGTCGATGTCACACTGCACATCTCCGGGCTTTTTCGCGATATGTTTCCGGGTCTGATCGCGCTGTTTCACGACGCCGCGGGCGCGGTCGCGGCGCTGGACGAAGAGGCGGACGCCAATCCGTTGACGCAATTTCGTGACGGCCCGCTCGACCGAATTTTCGGCGCCGCGCCGGGCGCCTACGGACTTGGCCTTGGCGAAAAGATTTCGCGCGGCTCCTGGACGACGCGAGAGGATTTGGGCGCGGCGTTTCTCGACGCGGGCGGCCACGCCTATGACCGCGCCGGCGAAGGCGCGCCCGCGCGCGAAAATTTCGCGGCGCGCGTCGCCGGCGCCGACGCGCTGGTGCATGCGCAGGACATGGCGGAGGTCGATGTGCTCGCGGGCCCCGCCTTCGCGGAATTCGAAGGGGGCTTCGCCGCCGCCAATCGCGCGCTTGGCGGCGCGGCGTCGCTGGTGCATCTCGACGCGACGCGGCCCGAGAGTTTACGCGCCCGCTCTTTGCATGAAGAAATCGCGCGCGTCTTGCGCGCCCGTGTCGCCAATCCACGATGGCTCGAAGGTCAGATGCGTCACGGCCATCGCGGCGCGGGCGAGATCGCCGAGGCGATCGACAATCTATTCGCCTTCGCCGCGCTCGGGGACTTCGTGAGCGACGCGCAATTCGATCTCGCCTTCGCCGCGACGATTGGCGACGAAAGCGTGCGGGAGTTTATCCGAGCCGAAAATCCACGCGCCTATGAAGCCATCGCGCGGGCTTTCAACGAGGCGCTGGCGCGTGGTCTGTGGCGCAGCCGGCGCAACAGCGTGCATGCTTTAAGCGAGGTCGTCGATGCAAGGCGCGCCTGAAATTAAGGGATGGTGTCCCGGCGCGTTGACGCCGATGGAAAGCGGCGACGGCCTATTGCTGCGCGCCAAAATCGTCGGCTCGAAACTGAGCTTGACGCAAGCGAGCGAAATCGCCGCGATCGCGCTTCATTGCGGCAATGGCCGGATCGATCTCTCGCAGCGCGCGCAACTGCAAATACGCGGCGTCAGCGACACAACGCTCGCCGAGGCGCAAGCGCGCCTCAAATCAATCGGGCTGCTCGCGCTGGACGCGGCGACAGAAAGCCGCCTCAACATCGTCGCCTCTCCGCTGGCGGGCTCCACTTCTTTCGACGCCAATGAAATCGCGGCGGGGCTCGCGCGAGCCATCGCCGAAGATCAAGCCTTGAAATCTCTGCCGGGCAAATTCCTGTTTCTCGTCGACGACGGCTCGGCGCCCGGCCTTCGAGATATCGGCTCGGATATTCGGCTCGAGGCGCGAGGCGCGCAATTCGCTGTGGTCCTCGACGGCGCGCGCGACCAAGCCGTCATCGCGTCGCCGGCGGCGGCGATCGACGCCGCGGTCGCCCTGGCGCGCGCCTTCACCCGATTGCGCGCGGGGCGGGCGTTCGAATTGCGTCGGATGCGCGCCTTGGTCGAGGCGATGGGCGCGGAGCCCCTGCCGCGAGCCTCGGGACTAACGTCCGAACCATACAGCTCGACCTGTCGCCAAGGCGCGCTGTCCGATTTGCTTGGCGCGCGAGAGATCGGCGAAAATGTCTTCGCCGGCTTCGCCGCGCCATTCGGACGATTTCTCGCGCAAGACTTCGCTGAACTCGCGGACGCCGCCTCGGAAGTAGGCGCGAAGGAGTTGCGGCTGACGCCATGGCGCGCGATTTTGGCGCCGACGCGGTCGCTCGAACAGACCGCGCGCATTGCCGCGGCGGCGCGGGCGCTCGGGTTCATCGTCGACGCCGGCGACGCCCGTCTCGCCATCGCCGCCTGTCCCGGCGCGCCGGAATGTTCGCAGGCAAAGGGGCCGACGCGCGTTGGCCTCGACGCCATCGCCGATGTCGCCAGAGCGCTATCGCGCGGTGGAATCGGCACGCACGTGTCGGGCTGCGCCAAGGGCTGCGCCAAGCCTTCGGCGACGCCGCTGACGCTCGTCGCCAATGGCGGCCTTTTCGATCTCATCTATAACGGCGCGGCGAGCGACGCGCCGGCCGCGACGGGTTTGACGCTCGCGGAAATCGCCGATGTCGTCGCGCGGAATGGATTGACGGAGGCGTCATGTCCGGGAGGATAGACTATATTCGCGACGGCGCCGCGATCTACGCGCGCTCCTTCGCGACCATTCGCGCCGAGGCGCGGCTTTCGCGCTTTTCGGCGGCGGAGGAGCGCGTCGCCGTGCGCATCATCCACGCCTGCGGCATGGTCGAAATCGCCGACGACATCGTCTTCTCGCCCGGCGCCGCCGAGGCGGCGAGCATGGCGCTGCGCGCCGGCGCGCCAATCCTGTGCGACGCCAACATGGTCGCGCATGGCGTCACGCGCGCGCGCCTGCCCGCGAACAATGAGGTGATCTGCATGCTCGCCGACCCGCGCGTCGCCGGTCTCGCCAGGGAAGCCGGCAATACGCGCAGCGCCGCCGCACTGGAGCTTTGGGGCGATCGGCTGGAGGGCGCCGTCGTGGCCATAGGCAATGCGCCGACGGCGCTGTTTCGACTGCTCGAAATGCTCGACGCCGGCGCGCCAACGCCCGCCGCGGTGATCGGCATGCCCGTCGGTTTTGTCGGCGCGGCGGAATCCAAGGAACTGCTGCGCGCCGATAAACGCGTTCCCTTTATCGTGGTCACCGGAAGAAAAGGCGGCAGCGCCATGGCGGCGGCGGCGATCAACGCGCTGGCGAGCGAAAAGGAATGAACGCGACGCCAAGCAACGCGGGCGCGCTATATGGCGTCGGGCTTGGGCCCGGCGATCCCGAGCTCGTCACGGTGAAGGCCGCGCGCATTATCGGCGATGCGCCGGTCGTCGCCTATTTCGCCAAACGCGGACGCGAAAGCCATGCGCGAAAAATCGCGCGGGTTTATTTTCGCCCCGGCTGCGAGGAGCTGTTGCTGTCTTATCCGATGACGACCGAACGGCCTTTCGATCAGCCCGAATATATCGCGGCGCTGGCGGCGTTTTACGAGGAGAGCGCGGAGCGACTCGCGGTGATTCTCTCGCAAGGACGCGACGTAGCCTTGCTGTGCGAGGGCGATCCGCTGTTTTACGGCTCCTTCATGCATATCTTCGTGCGGCTGAAGACGCGCTTTCGCACCGAGATTTGCCCGGGCGTCTC
>PLZT01000266.1:47044-52147 GCA_003152255.1 Methylocystaceae bacterium
GAAAAAATCATGCCGTTCGGCGAGAAGCTCGACGATGACGCGCCTTATTTCTCGATGGTGCTGGCGCCGGGCGCGGGACGGCGGCCATGACGGCGCGCCAAGGCCGGCTGTATGTCGTTGGGCTCGGCCCTGGCGACGCGGGTTTTTTGACGCATGACGCCAGCGCCGCGCTGAAGGAGGCGGAAGATATTATCGGCTACGCGCCCTATGTCGCGCGCGTGCCGGAGCGCCCCGGCCAGACGCGGCTCGCCAGCGACAATCGCGTCGAGCTTGATCGGGCGCGCGAGGCGCTGTCGCGCGCAGCGGCGGGGCGCGTTGTCGCGGTTGTTTCGGGCGGCGATCCCGGCGTGTTCGCGATGGCTTCCGCTGTGTTCGAGGCAATCGAGCAGGGCGAGCGGGACTGGCGCGATCTCGACATTCGCGTGCTGCCGGGAATCTCCGCGATGCAGGCGGCGGCGGCGCGGCTCGGCGCGCCGCTCGGCCATGACTTTTGCGTCATTTCGCTGTCCGACAATCTCAAGCCTTGGGATGTGATAGCGGCGCGTCTCGAACACGCGGCGCGCGGCGATTTCGTCATCGCGTTATACAACCCGGCTTCTCGCGCGCGACCGGGGCGCATTCACGACGCTTTCGCGATTTTGCGCGGCTTGCTCGAACCGGAAACCGTCGTCATCTTCGCCAAGTCGGTCGGGCGAGCGGAAGAGAATATTTTGGTGACGCGGCTTGCCGAAGCCGATCCTTCGCAGGTCGACATGTCGACGCTGGTCATCGTCGGCGCTCGGGGCACGCGCGTGATCGCGCGCGCGGCGGCGACGCCGTTCGTTTACACGTCGCGGAAGGCGCCATGAATCAATCGGCGCATGAACCGCGAGAGCGCTGGCTATCGTTGATCGGCATCGGCGAGGACGGCGCGCTGTCGCCCGCGGCGCGCGCGCTGATCGAAGATGCGACGCTGATCGTCGGCGGCGCGCGTCATCTTTCGCTGATTGGCGCGACCACGGCGAGGCAAATGCAATGGCCTTCGCCGCTGACCGAGGCGATGGACGATATTTTGGCGCGGCGCAGCGAGCCAACCGTCGTGCTGGCTTCCGGCGATCCGTTTTTTTACGGCGTCGGCGAATTGATCGCGCGGCATATCGCGCCCGAGGAAATTTTTTGTCTCCCCAGTCCATCGGCTTTCGCGCTCGCCGCGGCGCGCCTGTGCTGGAGCCAACAGGATTGTGCGCTGCTGTCGCTGCATGGGCGCGCCTTCGAGCGCATCACGCCGCATTTGCGGCCGGGGCGGCGATTGCTGGTTCTCTCCTGGGACGGGACGACGCCCGGCCGCGCCGCCGCGCATCTCTCGCAACTGGGCTTTGGCGATTCGCGTCTGCATGTGCTCGAAAACCTCGGCGGACCCCGCGAGCTTGTTCGGTCGGCGCGCGCCGCGGATTTCGCTCTGGCCGACATCGGGCCGCTGAACACGCTGGCCATCGAACTGAAGGCTTCGCCGGGCGCGCGCGTCATTCCGCTGACGCCGGGTCTGCCGGACGATTGGTTCGAGCATGACGGGCAGATCACCAAGCGCGACATTCGCGCGGTGACGCTGGCCGCGCTCGCGCCACGCAACGGCGAGCTATTATGGGATATTGGCGCGGGCTCCGGCTCCATCGGCATTGAATGGATGCTGGCGGATGCCGCCAACCACGCCATCGCCATCGAATGCGACTGCGCGCGCGCGGCGCGCATCGCGCGCAACGCTCTGACCCTCGGCGTTCCCGGTCTCGACATTATCGCCGCGCGCGCGCCCGAAGGACTTGCTGGCCTCGCCACGCCCGACGCGATCTTCATCGGCGGCGGCGCCGATGCGCGCCTGCTCGACGCCGCGTGGGACGCGCTTCCTCGATTTGGCCGTCTCGTCGTCAACGCCGTGACGCTGCAAACACAGTCGCTGCTTGCCCAAGCTTTCGCGGCGCGCGGCGGCGAGCTGACGCATATCCAAATCGCCAAGGCCCGACCGGTGGGACGTTTTCATGCGCTGGACCCCGCGATGCCGGTGTTGCAATGGCGCGCGGTGAAACCATGAGCGCGCATTACGCCATTGGCATAGGCGCGCGCAGGGACATCGACGCGCGAGAGTTGGCGGGTTTCGTGCGCGATGTCGCGGCGCGACATGGCGTCGATCTTCAATCCGCGACGCTCGCGACGATAGAGGCGCGGGGCGACGAGCCCGGCCTTCGCGACGCCGCGCGATTGCTCGATATGGGCGTGGTCTTTCTGTCGCTCGAAAATTTGCGCGCGCGCGACAAGGATGTGCCGACTCGCTCCGCTCGCGTCGAAGAAATGTTTGGCGTTGGCAGCGTGGCGGAGGCGGCGGCGCTCGCGGGGGCTGGCTCGGGGAGCATTTTGCTCGCGCCGCGCGTCGCGACGACGCGGCTCGCCTGCGCGATCGCCCGCGCGAAGGATGGAGGCGAAAGCCCATGACCGTGCATTTCATCGGGGCCGGCCCCGGCGCCGCCGATCTTCTCACGCTGCGCGGACGCGATCTCATCGCGCGATGCCCGGTCTGTCTCTATGCCGGGTCACTGGTGCCGGTCGGCGTGTTGCAACATTGCCCGCCGGGCGCGCGCATCGTCGACACCGCGCCGCTGTCGCTCGACGCGATCATCGCGGAAATGCAAGCGGCTGAAGACGCCGGCCTCGACGTCGCGCGCCTGCATTCGGGCGACCTTTCGATCTGGAGCGCGGTCGGCGAGCAGACGCGCCGGCTGGAGCGGCTGAAAATTCCGTTCACCTTGACGCCGGGCGTGCCCTCCTTCGCCGCCGCGGCGGCCGCGCTCGGGCGGGAACTGACCCTGCCGGAGGTCGCGCAATCGCTGGTGCTGACGCGCACGAGCGGGCGCGCCTCGGCGATGCCGTTGAGCGAGAGCTTGAGCGCCTTCGCCGCGACGCGCGCCACGATGGCGATACATCTCTCTATCCACGCCCTTGCGCGCGTCGTCGGCGAGCTGACGCCCTTTTATGGCGACGAATGCCCGATCGCGCTGGTCTATCGCGCTTCCTGGCCCGACGAGCGCATCGTCCGCGGCACGCTCGCGACCATCGAACAACTCGCCGGCGAGGCGCCGATGGAGCGCACGGCGCTGATTCTCGTCGGACCGGCGCTCGGCGCGCAGGATTTTCGCGAAAGCGCGCTTTATGACGCGGGTTATGATCGGCGCTTTCGTCCGCGCGGCGGCGGAGAGCCGGCGTGACCGCCCGCGGCCTTTTGATCGCCGCCGTGCGCTCTGGCAGCGGCAAGACAACGCTGGCGCTCGGGCTGATGCGCGCCTTGGCGCGGCGCGGGATGCGCGTCGGCGCCGCCAAATGCGGGCCGGATTATATCGATCCCGCATTTCACAAGGCGGCCACGGGCCGGGAAAGCCTCAATCTCGATAGCTGGACGATGGACGAAGGCCTGATCGCGGGTCTCGCCGCGCGCGCCGGCCGCGACGCCGACATCATTATCGCGGAGGCGTCGATGGGACTGTTCGACGGCGCCCCCAACGCGCCCAGCCGCACCGGCGCCTCGGCCGACATCGCCGCCGCGACCGGCTGGCCGGTGGTGGTGATCCACGATGTATCGGGACAGGCGCAGACCGCGGCCGCGGTTTTGCGCGGCGTCGCGGCCCATGACGCGCGCTTGGAAATAGCGGGCGTTGTGCTGAACAAGGTCGGTTCGGAGCGCCATCGCCGGCTGGCCAGAGACGCGATCGAGGCGATCGGACTGACGGTTTTCGGCGCCTTGCCGCGCGACGCGGGCGTGATCTTGCCGGAACGCCATCTCGGACTGGTGCAGGCGCGCGAGACCGAAGGATTGGACAAAATACTGGACGCCCTGGCCGACAGGGTCGAAGCCCATGTCGATTTGGCCGCGCTATGCGCCCGCGCGGGCGGCGCTGAATTGGCGGCGCGAAGTGGGTCCATCGCGGGCTTGAGGCCGCCGGGCCAACGCATCGCCGTGGCGCGCGACGACGCTTTTTCGTTTTTTTATCCGCATCTTGCGTTGAGTTGGCGGGAGGCTGGGGCGGAACTCAAGTTTTTCTCGCCGCTCGCCGACGAGCCGCCGCCGGCCGATTGCGACATATGCTGGCTGCCGGGCGGCTATCCCGAATTGCATGCGGGCCGCATAGCCAGCGCGGCGGGGTTTCTGGGCGGCCTGCGGCGCTTCGCCGAAAGCCGGCCGGTGCATGGCGAGTGCGGCGGCTATATGACGCTCGGGCAGGCGCTGACCGGCGCCGATGGCCAGGTTCACGCGATGGCGGGGCTGTTGCGATTGGAGACGAGCTTTTCGCAGCGCAAACTGCGTCTCGGCTACCGCGACGCCGCGCTCGCGGCGGATCACTGTCTGGGGCCGGCGGGGACGCGACTGCGCGGTCACGAATTCCATTACGCGACGGTGTTGCGGGAGGAAGGCGCATGTTTCGCGATGGTTCGCGACGCTTATGACGAAACGAAGATGGCTTGCGGCTTACGCGCGGGCGGCGTTTCCGGCTCGTTTTTTCATGTGATCGCATAAAAAAAGGGCCGCCGGAAGACCAGCGGCCCAAGTCAAGGGAGGAAACGCCCAAGGAGGGCTACGAAGCAAGAGCAATCTCGCTGCGATGCACTCTGTATAATGTTGCATCGCACAACAGTCAAGGTTTTTTTTGAGTTTGGCCCGCCGGGAGCCGCGACCAAGCGTCGCCAATCAGATTTGCATTTTTGAACAAATGATTAGCGATAATACCGCGACGCCGATGGCGACGGTTATGCCCGGCGCCGGCCGGGTTGACAAGAGTCAAATTTGCGAAAAATCAAGCGACCTCGAATCAGGCGGGGCGCGTGCTCGAATCGACGAACGCGCCGCTCGGCGCCGCCAGCGGAAGCGGCCATTGTCGCGACAGGGCTTTGCACCGCGCGCGCGCGTGGTCTAAAACGCTTGTCAACGTATTTTCGCCGTGTTGGACGCCGGTTCGGGCGAGGGAAAATTCGAAGAAAATAGCATCGGCGCCGCTTCTGTCGCACCGGACGGGAAAGCGCCCTACGCCAAGCCGAGGAACCGATGGCCGCCATTCCCGACTTCACCAAGATTCCCTTCGCTCC